>NZ_VIGC02000030.1 GCF_006569185.2 Litorilinea aerophila
TGATCCGGCTGCTGGCCATCGGCCTGCGCGTGCTGACGCTGCTGGAATTCGTCGTCCGCCGCAACCTGGCTGCGACAGGAGCGGCACTGGCCGGGTTGTATGCCGGCAATCCCACACGAGCCACAGCCCGGCCGACGGCGGAGCGTCTCCTGGAGGCCTTCCAGGAGATCACCCTGACGGTGATTCAGGAGCCTCACCGAACCCATCGTCATCTGACCCCTCTGTCTGAGGTGCAACAGCGCATCCTCGCCTTGTTGGACTTCTCTACCGAGATCTACGCCAGGCTCTGCGCCGATTCCGCCAAACCATCCTAAAAATGAGCGAACCATAGGTGATCACTACACAAAATCGCAAAATTGGGTGTTGACAGGCGAATTTCTCTGTGTTATTATCTTGGCTAATACGAATTACTAATACGAATTAGTCGCCTTTCTCCCCAGAGAATCGACCATGGCTTCTCGCAAGAGATCCCGCAATAAACCACCTTCTATGAAAGATGTGGCCAGGGCTGCTGGCGTCTCCCAGACCACCGTCTCCTTTGTGGTCAATCAGGTGGCTGATGCTGGCATCCCCGCGGAGACGCAAGAGCGGGTCTGGGAAGCAATTCGGGAGCTGGGCTATCGCCCCAACGCCATTGCCCGTGGGCTACGCAACCGGCGCACCCACACCATCGGGTTTATCTCCGATGAGATTGCCACCACGCCTTTTGCCGGCCAGATTATCCAGGGAGCGCAGGACACAGCCTGGCAATTTGAGCGGCTGATTTTGCTCGTTAATACCGGGGCCAACAAGCAGATGGAGCAAGCGGCGGTGGAGATGATGTTGGAGAGGCAGGTGGATGGCATCATTTACGCCACCATGTATCATCGCCAGGTTACACCGCCGGAGGGCTTGCGTGAGGTGCCTGCGGTGCTGTTGGACTGCTATGTAGCCGATGGATCCTTTCCCAGCGTCGTGCCGGATGAAGTGAATGCCGGTCGGGTTGCCACCGAGTATCTGATCGCCAGGGGACATACCCGCATCGCCCACATCAGCAATGTCGATCCAATCCCTGCTACCCATGGGCGCCTGGAGGGATATAAAAGCGCCTTGGCTGATCATGGTATCCCCTTTGATGTGTCGTTGGTTCGTGCCGAAGTCTCAGACGTGCCTGGGGGATATCGAGCGGGCTTGGCACTGTTACAGCGGTCAGATCGTCCCACGGCCATCTTCTGTTTCAACGACCGTATGGCCATGGGGGTCTATCAGGCCGCTGCTGAGCTGGGTATTGCCATTCCCCAAGAATTGGCCCTTGTCGGCTTTGACAACCAGGAGGGCATCGCCGCCCGGCTGCGCCCCCCCCTGACTACCCTGGCATTGCCCCATTACGAGATGGGCCAATGGGCGGTAAACCATCTCCTGGCTTTGATCGAGCAACCTGATACATTTGCAAACCAGCCTCCTATACAACATACCATTACCTGCCCCCTGATTGAACGGGCGTCGGTCTAGAGAGTTTTCTGCTGTTCATAGAGAAGCCATAAAGAAGGCAGAAAAGGAGGTGAGAAAATCGATTTGTTACAAAAATTTTTCGCTGCTAACTAATACGTATTAGTTGTGTGTTACCCTACAATCTTTCCAACCAATGGAGGAACAATCTATGCAATTCCGTCGGATTCCCCAGTGGATCATCGTCTGCTTGCTGATCGGCGCCGCGCTGATTGCAGGCTGCTCCACACCCAACCAATCGGCTCAACCCGCTGCCGAGTCAGCGGCAGAGCCTGCGACCGAAACCACTGCCCCCCAGGCTGCGCCCCAAGAATCCTCTGCCGAGACAACGGGAAAGGTCCAGTTGGGACTATGGACCCATTCCGCCGGCAATCCGGATGAACTGGCTGTGATTCAGGAGTGGGTGAATCGTTACAACGCCTCTCAGGATCAGTACGAAATCACCATCGAAGCCTTTCCCCAGGCCTCCTACAACGACTCGGTGGCCGCGGCCGCCGTGGCGGGCAGCCTGCCCTGCATTATCGACCTGGACGCGCCCACCGTGCCCAATTTTGCCTGGTCTGGCTACATTCAGCCCCTTCCCCTCACCGAAGCTGACGTGGCGGAGATGGGTGTCCTGAGTGCGGATGTGGGGCGCTACAACGGTCAGATCTACTCGCTCGGCCAGTTCGATGTCGCGCTCAACATTTTTGCCCGCAAATCTGTCCTGGAGCAATATGGCATCCGCGTGCCGACCCTGGATGAGCCGTGGACCAAAGATGAATTCATGGCGGCCCTCGACGCGCTCAAAGCGTCGGGTGAATTCGAATATCCCCTGGACGTCAACGCCGGGTACACGGGTGAGTGGTGGGCGTATGCCTACAGCCCCTGGCTGCAGAGCTTCGGCGGTGACCTGATCGACCGCTCCACCTATCTGACTGCTGAGGGCGTCCTCAACGGTCCCGAGGCCGTGGCCTTCGGCGAATGGTTCCAGAGCCTCTTCAGCGAAGGTTACGCGCCGGCCACCCCCGCCGATGATCAGGGCTTCCTCCAGGGGCGCATCGCCCTGTGGTACACGGGTAGCTGGGCTGCCCAAACCGTGGTGGACGCCTACGGCGACGACGCCCTCTTCCTGCCCCCGCCCGACTTCGGCCACGGCCCCAAGATCGGCGCCGGCTCCTGGCAGATGGGCGTGACTACCAACTGTTCGCCCGAGGCGACCCCTGGCGCCGTGGAGTTCGTCATCTCCACCATGTCGCCGGAAAATATCGCCCTAATGTCTGAAGCCTCCAGCCTGATCCCCACCACTCGCGCTGCTGCGGCGCTGACCGAGGATTACAAGCCGGGTGGGCGCTTCGAGATTTTCTATGACATGGCCGAACGGTTTGCCGTGGTGCGGCCTGAGACCCCGGGCTACCTGACCATCTCCAACCAGTTCGAGCAGGCTCTGCTGAAGATTCGGGATGGCGGTAATGTGCAGGACGCCCTGGACGATGCCGTGGACGCCATTAACCAGGATATCGAGGACAACGGCGGCTACGGATTCAAGTAATCTCCCCAGCAAATCTCGGCGGAATCCACCGGTACACCCTGCAAGTGAGAAATCAATCGGATTTCAGCAGCGGTATTTCCGCTGAATTGTACTGGTGTTCCTCTGTGGTGGACGGATAGGTGGGGCGGGAGCCTTCTCGCCCCACCCCCAGAGGGACAGCAGTGAATGAGATTCCCCAAGGAGATTGAGAGGGGACAAAATGACGACAACAGCGGCTGAACTACGAGAGAAGCCAGCGAAGGGGAAGTCAAATTCTGATCTGATTCCGGGCCTGGCGATGGGCGGGGCGGCCTTTCTGCTCATTACCCTGTTCGTGATCGGGCCGTTCTTTGCCGGCATCTGGTACAGCTTCACCAATCAACGGCTTATTTCGCCCAATCCCACCGAGTTTGTGGGGCTGCGCAACTACACCCGCCTTCTGAAATTGAGCGTCCTGCCCTTGGAACCCCTGGTTGATGAAGCCAGCGGGGAATTCTTGCGCGATGAAGAGGGTAACCTGGTCTATCCCCGCTCCCGAGAATTCACCCGAGATGCGGAGAACTATCCTCAGTACGCGGGGCTGCGGGAATGGTTCAACATCGATTGGGGAACCACGCGCTACGTGATTCTAGCCGGGGACCCCATTTTCATGCGTTCCCTGGTGAATAACTTCTTCTTCGCCCTGGTGGTCATCCCCCTGCAGACGGGCATCGGCTTGCTGCTGGCGGTGATGGTCAATCAGGGCATACCAGGCCAGAACTTCTTCCGCACCATGTTCTTCGCCCCGGTGGTGACCTCCATGGTGGTGGTGGCTACTGTATGGCGCTATCTCTACGATGTCAACAACGGACTGATCAACGAAATGCTGGGGAGCCTGACTTTCGGCGCCATCGGCTCAATTAACTGGCTGGGCGATCCACGTGTAGCCATGTGGGCAATCATCATCATGTCCGTATGGCAGGGGGCGGGCTTCCAGATGATGCTCTTCGTGGCCGGTCTACAGCAGATCCCTGAGGATCTCTACGAGGCAGCCGGGATCGATGGGGCCAACGGCTGGCAAAAATTTTGGAATGTCACCCTTCCTGGGCTCCGTAACGTCATGGTCTTCAACTTCATCATCATTACCATTGCGGCCTTCCAGTTGTTCGATCAAGTGTTAGTGATGACCAATGGTGGCCCGGACAACGCGACCAGCACGGTGATTTTTCACATGTTCCGGGTTGGCTTCCGTGAGCAGGATATTGCCTATGCCTCGACCATCGCGGTGGTCTTTTTTTTGATCATCCTGTTCATTAACTTCATTCAGCGTCGAGTGACTATGGAAGGGGGGAGTTGATCATGACGGCTACGCGTCGTAAATCAACGTCGCTGTTTTCCAAACGTACACAGCAGGCGCTCGCCTTGGGGCTGCGCTACATTCCTTTGCTGATCCTCCTGTTCTATTTTACCTTTCCGCTCCTCTTCATGTTTGCCTCGGCGTTCAAGTCGAGCAACCAGGCGATTTTTGCCGATCTGCGCTCCTGGCGAGCTTTCGTTCCAGTTGGGGACGTTTCCCTGGACAACTTCATCTTTGTGTTTGAGAACAGCAACTTTCTCCGATACATTCTAAATTCGACCGGGCTGGCGTTTATAACCATCTTGCTGTCGCTGACGGTCAATAGCCTGGCCGCCTATGCTCTCTCTCGGCTGAAGTGGCCTGGCCAGAGACGGATTCTGGCCATCATCATTGCCACGCTGATCGTCCCTGGACAGGTGACCGTGATGCCCTTGTTGCTCCTGGTAGCCAACCTGCCCTCCATCTCCTTCGCAGACGGCATTCATATCACCAAGGGCTGGCTGGACACTTATCATGTACAATTCGTGCCCTTTGTGGCCAGCGCCTTTTCTATCTTTCTGTTCTACCAATTCTTCCAGGAGATTCCTAAGGAATTGGACGAGGCCGCCATGGTGGATGGAGCCAATCGCTTCCAGATCTTCTACAAGATTCTTGTGCCGATCTCTGGGCCCGTCTTCGCTACAGTTTCCATTCTGACCTTCATTGGCAGTTGGAACTCCTTCCTGTGGCCCATTATGACCGTCCAGAGCGATGAGTTGCGACCGGTTATGGTTGGCCTCCAGTTCTTCTTCCAGCGAAACGTGCAGTGGGGACAGGTGATGGCCTATTCCACCATGATCACCATTCCGGTGTTGGCCTTTTTCTTCGCCTTCCAGAGCGCATTCGTCAAGAGCATTGCTTCCACGGGCATTAAGGGGTAAACGCATGGGCATTGTCAGTTGGATTTTACTAGGCATCGTCGCAGGCGTCGTCATTGTGCGCTTCACGGGACAACGCAACGGAACCGGCTATCTGATGTTTTTTGTGGTTGGCATCATTGGCGCAGTGGCCGGTGGCTTTGCCGCCAACTTGGTCATGCGTTTTCCACCTGTGGACTTTACATGGGCCAGTTTCTTTGTAGCCATCTTAGGCGCCGGTATCTTCCTCTTTCTCACCTCCGTCGGCCAACAACGATGATTGAGGCGATCTTGGATATGACGAATCGTGCGCACGCAAGAGACTTTGTTCGGCGAGACCCCCACCGACCCGGCTACCACTTTCTGCCGCCGGCCAACTGGATGAATGATCCGAATGGCTTCATCCAGTGGCGGGGCGAGTACCATCTTTTCTACCAGTACAACCCCGCAGGCCCCTGGCATGGGCATATTCACTGGGGCCACGCGGTCAGCAAAGATCTAGTCCACTGGCAACATCTGCCCATCGCACTGGCCCCAACCCCTGGCGGCCCCGATGAGGAAGGGTGTTGGTCCGGCTGTGCGGTGGATGACAATGGCACGCCCACCCTTGTCTATACAGGCGTCCATACAGGCGTCCATCCCCAGGTGGTCTGTCTGGCTACCGGCGATTCGGACATGAGGACCTGGCGCAAGGACCCGGCCAACCCGGTGATCGCCGAGCCGCCGGCTCACATCCGCCACCGAACTGGCGGCCACTTCCGGGATCCCTTCGTCTGGCGAGAAAACGGGCGCTGGGAAATGCTGATCGCCGCCAAGATCGAAAACAAGGGCAGCGTGATCTTGCACTATCGCTCTGACGACTTGCGGCAGTGGGAGTACATGGGAACCTTTCTGGAGGGAGACGTTCGCCAGATCTACCCCTTCTGGACCGGGACCATGTGGGAGTGCCCGAATCTCGTCGATTTCGGCGAGCAGCGGAGCCTCATCTTTTCTGTTCAGGCCAACCCGAGGGACCACTTGTACGTGGTTCATTACACAGGACCGTATCGAGATGGCCGCCTGCATGCACGGCAACAGGGCATTCTGGTCTACGGCGGCTATTTCTACGCCGCGCACGTGGCCCGGGTGGCAGATGGACGTCACATCCTCTGGGCCTGGCTGAAGGAAGGCCGCAGTGAAGCCGCGTGCCAACAGGCCGGCTGGGCCGGGATTCTTTCCCTGCCTTTGGAACTCACTTTGGGTGAGGACGGCGAACCACGCTTGACCCCGGCCCGGGAGTTGACCAAGCTGCGCCGGGTGCACCGTCGGTTTGCCGGTCATCTTCCAGAGGACGCGATCCGCTGGGACACTGCAGGCGGCAGCTTGGAGATTGTCGCTAGGTTTGCACCACCGACTGGTGAGGTGGGCGTCGTGGTGTTGGCCGCACCGGACGGCAGCGAGGAGACCCGGATCGTCTACCGGCCTGAACTGGCTCAGCTCTACCTGGAGACGAATGACTCCTCGCTGGCTGAAGACGTGGACAAGAATGTGCAGGTCGCCCCTTTGGCCCTTGCTTCGGGCGAGGAATTGGAACTCCGCATCTTCGTGGACCAGTCGGTGGTGGAAATCTTTACGAATCGCGCCTGTCTGATGGGCCGAGTTTACCCCACCCGCTCTGACAGCGTCGGAATCCGGCTGATTGCCGGCCCCGGAGCCACCGGGCCGGTCACCCTGGACGTATGGCATCTGGTCCCCAACACCCTCTTTGTTGTCTAGCTAATACGTATTACTTGTTTGTTACTGATTTTTTTCACAGGGAGAAATGCATATGCAAGACAGAAAGCTTCGATGGATTCGCGCCTTGCGCTTCAGTGTCTTGCTCCTCTTGCTGCTGATGCTTTCCGTTGTCTCTGGCTTTGCTGCGGGAAGTGGAGACCAGGCAGAGACTGCAGCCGCGCCCCGCGAGATTGTGAACCCCAGCTTCGAGACCGGTGACTTGACCGGCTGGACAATTGTCAGTGGGACGGCGTTTTCTAACACCCACATCTCCAACGCATCGGATTGGGGCTGGGGATGCTGTTTCAATCCAGACGGGACCTATTTCTACTGGGGCGCGCAGAACACGGGAGATGCACCCACGGGAGAAATGCACTCCTCCGTATTCACCCTGGAGGGTTCAGGCCGCATCACCTTCTTGATCGGCGGCGGGAACGACATCAACAACCTGTATGTGGCGTTGATGCGCGCCTCCGATGACAAGGAACTGATGCGAGCCACCAATGTCAACTTTGCCGACAGCGAGGCATTCAATCTGGTGGAGTGGAATGCCTCTGCCTATTTGGGCGAGGAACTCTATTTCAAGGTGGTGGACAATGCCAGCGGCGGCTGGGGCCACATCAACGTGGACGGCTTTCGCACCTATATCCCCAATGACATCGAGAATCCCAGCTTCGAGACCGGTGATCTGACCGGGTGGACCGTCATCACTGGGACCGCATTCAGCGACGCTCGGGTGACCAATGCCACGGACTGGGGCTGGGGATGCTGCTTCAATCCTGACGGGACGTACCATTTCTGGGGCGCCAAGGACGGAGGCGACGCGCCCACAGGCGAGATGCGATCGTCCACTTTCCGTCTGGATGGTACAGGCGCGATCAGTTTCCTGATCGGCGGCGGAAATGACATTAACAATCTCTATGTCGCTCTTGTGCGCGCTTCGGACGGAACCGAACTCATGAAGGCGACCAACACGGCCTTTGCCGACAGCGAAGCGTACAGCAAGGTGACCTGGGACGCTTCAGCTCACCTGGGCGAAGAGGTGTACATCAAGGTCGTCGACAACGCGACCGGCGGCTGGGGTCACATCAACGTGGACGGCTTCGACGTCTACGAGCCAGTGGTCAGCAACGAAATCGAGAATCCCAGCTTCGAGACCGGTGATCTGACCGGGTGGACTGTCATCACCGGGACCGCATTCAGCGACGCTCGGGTGACCAATGCCACGGACTGGGGCTGGGGATGCTGCTTCAATCCTGACGGGACGTACCATTTCTGGGGCGCCAAGGACGGAGGCGACGCGCCCACAGGCGAGATGCGTTCTTCCACCTTCACCCTGGCCGGCACGGGAGAAGTGAGCTTCCTGATCGGCGGCGGGAATGATATCGACAATTTGTACGTCGCCCTGGTTCGGGAATCGGACGGCGCCGAACTGATGAAGGCAACCAACACGGCCTTTGCCGACAGCGAAGCGTACACCCGAGTCACGTGGGACGCGTCCGCCTACTTGGGCAAGAATCTCTATTTCAAGGTGGTGGACAAGGCGACCGGGGGCTGGGGTCACATCAACGTGGATGGGTTTCGCACGGTGAGTGTGTTAGACATTCCCATGACGCCAATGTACTGGCCCTTTGATGAGGGGGCAGGCAGTCGTACAACCGAAGTGATCTCCAACGTGACGGATACGATCCATTATGTGTTCAACGATGCCAAATTCAAGCCTGACAGCGATCCCCTGTGGAAGGACGGCATAAAAGGTAAGGCCCTGCTGTTCGATGGGTACTCTACCTGGATTGAGCGGCCCGCCTCGGCCATTTTCACGCCGAGCAGCAAACTCATGATCCAGGCCTGGGTCGCGCCCCGTTCCTATGAGTGGGGCGACTTGAGCCAGCCGTCTGCCATCGTGAGTCAGTACAACAAGAAAGCTAATGAAGGCTATGTCTTAGGCATGTACCGGCACGGAACCCTTGGTTTCGATGTAGGCGTTGGCGGGAACTGGTACTCGGTGCGGGCCGAGGGGAAGGACGCACTTCCTCTTGACCAGTGGTCCTTTGTGGTCGGTGTGTTTGACGGCGCCGCCGGGAAGTTGCAGCTCTATCGCAACGGCGAACTGGTGGCCGAAACCAATACGCCGAAAGGGTTGCCCATTACACCTCACGACGGGACGTTCGCTATCGGTCGGGCGACCTACCCTGCCATCATCAATGGCGTCTTTACGGCTAACATGTTCAACGGCCTGATCGATGAGTTGCGCATCACAAAGGAGATTTCAGACACAGCAGGCGTCCGGCAGATTTATTCGGACACCTTAGCGGCCCTGGGCGGTTCGCTGCCTTTGCCTGACACCGCAGCGCAGCGCAGCCGGTTCGATGGCGACCGCTACCGGCCGCAGTATCACTTCATGCCGCCCGAACACTGGATGAATGAACCCCACGCGCCCATCTTCTGGAACGGCATGTACCACATCTTCTACCAGAAGAATCCACAGGGACCCTACTGGCACCAGATCCATTGGGGACACGCCATAAGCACGGACATGGTCCACTGGACCGAATTGCCGCCGGCCCTGCGGCCGACAGCCGGTTCCGTCGCTCCGGACGGGGTTTGGTCCGGCAGCGCGACGACCGACGCCAATGGCAATCCGGTGCTCTTCTTCACCGCCGGCGACGATAGCAAGTCGCCGAACCAGAGTACTGGGCTGGCGACGCCGTTGGCCGCCACCAATCCCTTGACGAGCTGGGTCATGTACGACCAGCCCGTAACGGTGCAGACGCCCGGCCTACCAACGCCTACCGGCGAAGTTTGGTTCGGCCAGTTCCGGGATCCCTTCGTCTGGAAGGAAGTGGGCCAGGATGGGAAACCCATCTGGTACCAACTGGTTGGCTCGGGTATTCGTGAGCAAGGAGGTGGGGCGCCCATCGGTGGAACAGCCCTGCTCTACACTTCCACAGACCTCTACAACTGGACCTACCGGGGACCTCTGTTCATCGGCGATGTGAAAAGTTACCCGGCTACGGGGCATGTGTGGGAGCTACCTGTTCTCCTTCCCCTGGGCAAGGACAGCCAGGGCATAGAAAAACACATCTTCCTCATCAACCCCTGGTTTGATGGCTACAGTCCCTACAATGTCAAGTATGTCTGGTACTGGGTTGGCCGTTGGGATGCAACCGCCTACAAGTTCATCCCGGACAGCCCTGAACCCAAACTGCTGGATTATGGCGAGCACTTCACGGGGCCTAGCGGACATGTGGACGGTCAAGGCCGCACGATCCTGTGGACCATCGCCCAGGATAGACGCACAGAACAAGACCACTATGCTGCCGGTTGGGCCCATAACGCCGGCTTGCCAGTGGTGCTCTCACTCCTGCCCGACGACACGGTGGGGATTCGTCCCATCGACGAGCTACACAGCCTCCGGCAGAGTCAAGTGGTTTCGCTGACGAACACCTCCCTCGCGGACACCAATGCTGCGCTTCTGGCCGCGCACGGACAGCTCACAGACACGCAGGAGATCCTGCTGACCTTGCAGCCCGGAAACGCAACACGCTTCGGCGTGGACGTGCGGCGAAGTCAGGATGGACGCGAGTTCACACGCTTTGGCTTCGAAGCGAGCAGCACGGACCGAACTGTGACAGGAACCTTCAGCGTGGATCGCACCTGGTCCAGCTTAGATCCCGACCCGCGGAAGGGCATTCACAGTGGACCCTTGACGCTGAATGACGACGGGTCGTTTACGCTGCACGTCTACGTCGATCGATCCATGGTGGAAGCCTACGCCAATGGGCGTAAGAGCATCACGACGCGGATCTATCCCACCCTTGCGGATGCAGTGGGCGTCCATATCTGGGCCAATGGAACGGTCACGGTGACGAACCTGAGCGTTTGGAATCTGGGCTCGGCCTACGGCTCTCTTGTCCCATCCGTCTATCCACCGGCCAAGAAAGCCCAAGTCGTTGGCGAGTTTCCCAATGGCGACTTCCAGACCTGTGATCTCACAGGATGGACTATCGTCTCTGGGAACCCCTACACCAACACGAATGTGACGACCCGCAATGACTGGGGTTGGGGAGGAGATTTCCGCCAGGCCCATGCCTGGGGCAGCCAAGATCGTTGCCATCTGTGGGGGTTTAACGATCAGAACGGTGGAGATGGTGCAACCGGGGTGATGCGTTCCCAGACCTTCACCCTTGCCGGGGACGGCCAGATCGACTTCCTGATCGCTGGCGGCTACGACCCGGACAATCTCTATGTGGCCCTGGTGCGGGCGTCGGATCAGAAGATCCTCTTCAAGGAGACAGGCAAGTTCTACGACTCGTACTTCCGGGCCCAATACGAGCGTAGACACTGGGACGCCTCGGCCTACGTGGGTCAAGAACTCTATCTCGAAGTCGTCGACAACGCGACCGATGGCTGGGGCCACATCAGTTTGGATGATATCAACATACCCTTACCACCTCACCAGTCCTGGCTGCCGTTGGTCGGGCGCTAATCTAGTCAATCCCGGCGGATATCTGGCAATCGTTAAGACCTGAGCAGGACGACCCAGGTATCCGTCGGGTCATCCACTACGCGGACCGCAAGTCCCTGACCGAGATCGCTCGCGAGAGCCGGGAACTCATCGAGAAGGTCCACGCCGGCCGGCTGGCCCCGGGGGAGACCGCCGGCGGCACCATCACCGTCTCCAATGTGGGCGGCCTAGCCCTGGGCCCTTTGTTCATCTTCATCTTCATCTTCATCTTCTTCCTGCTGGCCGTGGGCGCGGATCCGGTCGAAACCTATCGGACCATGCTCCTCAGCTCCCTGGGCGACTGGTATGGGCTCAGCGAGGTGTTGCTCCGGGCCACACCCTTCGTGCTGACCGGGCTGGCCACCGTGCTCCCGGCCCAGGCACGGCTGGTGAATGTGGGTGCAGAGGGGGCCAGATGGCCATGGGCGCGCTGGCCACCGCCGCGTTGGGCGCACTGTTGGGGGGACAGGCTACCGATGCCCCTTGCCCTGGTGGCGTTGTTGGCGGCCGGGACGTTGGGCGCTCCTATGTGGGACAGCAGATCCGCGGCCTGAACCCGGTGCCCATTCCAGGGCTGGCCGACCTGCCGTGGTTGGGTGAAATTTTGTTTCGGCACGACCTGCTGACCTACGGTGCGGTGCCGTCGGCTTTTCTGACCTGGCACTTGGAACCAAATCCTATTCATTCATCACTGAGAGGAGTAAACCCATGTCGAGCAGGAGAACATGCTTGTCCACCCTGTGGGCGTTGACAGCCCTGGTCCTGTTGAGCCTGGTGCTGGGCGCGTGCGCGGCCCCTGGCCCCACCTCCCCGGGGGCTGCGGCTGCCAACCCCGGCGACCAGGAGGCCAGCAGCACTCCTGGCGTCGGCGGCAGCGCCATCGGCTTCATCTTCGTCGGCCCCAGGGACGACTATGGCTACAACCAGGCGGCCTACCTGGGCAGCGAGGTGGTCGCCCAGGCCTTTCCAGAGCTGGAAATCCTGCGGGCGGAGAACGTCCCAGAGAATCAAGAGGCAGAGCGGGTCATGGAGAACATGATCCGCAACGGTGCCCGCATCATGTTTCCTACCTCCTACGGCCACCTGGACCCAGCCCTGGAGGTAGCCAAACGACATCCGGAGGTGATTTTCGAGCACCAGGGCGGCCTCAAAACGGCCGAGAACCTGGGCACTTACTTTGGCACCATCTGGGAGGTGGTCTACCTTTCGGGCGTGGCGGCCGGTCGCATGACCCAGAGCGGGAAACTGGGCTACATCGTCTCCTTCCCCATCCCCCAGGTCCTGCTGAACATCAACGCCTTCACCCTGGGCGCCCAGTCGGTCAACCCGGACATCCAGACCATCGTGGTCTTCACGGCTAGCTGGTGTGACCCGGGCCAGCAGGCCGAAGCGACCAATTCCCTCATCGCCCAGGAGGTGGACGTGTTAACCCAGCACTAGGACTGCACCAAGACCATCATCGAAACCGCGGAGCGCAACCAGGTGATGTCTGTGGGTTACCATGCGGATCGCCCCCCTGGCCTTGGCGCCAGGAGAGGAGTTGGAGCTTCGCATCTTCATGGATCGTTCGGTGGTGGAGGTCTTCGCCAACCGTGTCTGCCTGATGGGGCGGGTCTATCCCACCCGTCCCGACAGCGTCGGGATTCGGCTGATTGCCGGCCCCGACGCAACGGGTGCGGTCACCCTGAATGTGTGGCAGATGGAGCAAATATGGGCCCCACATAGGCACGGTTGAACCCTGTCACGCCCTGTGGGGATAAGGTCCCCGTGCCTGCCCGTCGGGATAGCCAGCCAAGCCGTGGATTTGTGGGCACGGAGACCTGTCCCTACCGCTGGAGGGAAGGCAGCCACCTCGCCAGGGGTTCAGGCGGGGTGATGGTGGTGATGGTGGTGTTCGAGGGGGCCGGTGAAGGCCAGGCGGCCATCGGCCATGCGGGGGCGGCGCAGGGGCTGATGGCGCAACCCTTCCACCCACTGGACCACCTGATCCAGCCCCTGCCCGGCTTTCAGGTTGGTGAAGAGGAACGGACGTTCCCCCCGCATGATGCGGCTGTCCCGGTCCATGACTTCCAGGGAGGCGCCCACCAGGGGGGCCAGGTCGATCTTGTTGATCAGCAACAGGTCGGAGCGGGTGATGCCCGGCCCGCCCTTGCGGGGGATCTTGTCGCCGCCGGAGACGTCGATCACGTAGATCCAGACGTCTACCAGCTCCGGGCTGAAGGAAGCGGCCAGGTTGTCGCCGCCGCTCTCCACCAGGATGAAGTCCAGGGGGCCGAGGCTTTCCTCCAGGGCCACAATGGCTTCCAGGTTCATGGAGACGTCGTCCCGGATGGCCGAATGGGGACAGCCGCCCGTCTCCACGCCCCGGATCCGTTCCTCGGCCAGGACGCCCCGGCGCAGGAGAAAGAGGGCATCTTCCTTCGTGTAGATGTCGTTAGTCACCACGGCCAGGTTGTAGCGGTCCTTCAGGGCCCGGCACAGGCACTCCACCAGGGCGGTCTTGCCGCTGCCCACCGGCCCGGCGATGCCGATGCGGATGGCCCGTTGTTGAATGGGGTCGGTCATTTTTCCTCGCTTCTGTCGGTTCATTGCTGCTATTGTGCAAGTTGCTGCATGGATGGGGCGGAATGGAATCGGCTGGGGGGCTTCACACCGCCAGATACTCCCGGGCCGCTGCCCGGTCGAAGTTTCCGGCGTCCCCCTCCAGCACGATGGCCCCGGTCTCCATGACGTAGAAATAGCTCCCCACGTTGAGGGCAAAGTCCAGGAACTGCTCCACCAGCAGGATGGACATTTCGCCCCGTTCCCGGAGGGCCAGGATCAGCTCTTCGATCTCCAGCATGATGGAAGGCTGGATGCCTTCGGTGGGTTCGTCCAGCAAGAGTAACTTGGGCCGGCGGATCAGCACCCGGGCGAAGGCGAGCTGTTGTTGCTGGCCTCCGCTCAGGGTGCCGGCCACCCGGTGGCGCATCTCCTTCAGCACGGGGAAGAGGGAGTAGACTTCCTCCAGGGCCGCCTCTCGTTCCTCCCGGCCCATGTTTTCGGCGGCCTCGAAACCCATGAGCAAATTTTCATAGACGGTCAGGTAGGGGAAGATGCCCCGCCCCTGGGGCACATAGCCGAAGCCAGCCCGGGCTCGCTGGCTGGTCCGCCAGTGGGTCACCCGCTCGCCTTCGAAATGGATATCACCGCTGCGCAACTTCAGCAATCCCATGATGCTTTTCATCAAGGTGGTCTTGCCCACACCGTTGCGGCCCATCAGGCAGACCACCTGGCCCGACGGCACCTGCAGGTGGATATCCCGCAGGATGGGGCTCTCCCCGTAGTTGACCGAGACTTGATGCAGCTCCAACATGATTTCCTGGTGCTCCTCCTATCTTCTTCCCCCCAAACTCACGCCGCGATCTCGGCCTGATAGCTGCGGCCGATGTACACCTCGATCACCCGGGGATCGGCCTGGACCTGGGCCACCGGCCCCTCGGTGAGTAGCCGCCCCAGGTGCAGGACGGTGACCCGGCTGGCGAAGTTGCGCACAAACTCCATGTCGTGCTCCACCACCAGCACCGAACAGCGGCTGGCAATGGCCTGGAGCAGTTCGCCAGTACGGTTCCGCTCGGCCCGGGTCATCCCCGCCACCGGCTCGTCCAGCAGAAGCAGCTTGGGCTCCTGCACCAGCAACATGGCCATCTCCAGCCACTGCTTTTCCCCATGGGCCAGCACCCCGGCCCGGACAGCCGCCCGGGGACGCAGGGCCACCAGCTCCAGCACCTCCTCGATCCGCTCCTGCCGCTCGGGATCCAGGCGCCCCATCAGGCCCACCACCCCCTCCCGAAAGCCGGCCGCCGCCTCCAGGTTCTCGTAGACCGTCAGGCTGGGGAAGATGGTGGGCGTCTGAAACTTGCGCGCGATGCCCTGCCGCACCAGCTCGTGCTCTGGCGTCCGGGTCACGTTGACCCGGCCATCGAAGAGGACCGTGCCCCGCTGGGGCCGGGTCTTGCCGGTCAGCACGTCCAGCAGGGTGGTCTTCCCCGCGCCGTTGGGCCCGATGACGAAGCGCAATTCGCCGTACGCCATGCGAAAGTTCAGGCCGTCCAGGGCCTTGAAGCCGTCGAAGCTAACTGTCACCTCTTCCAGTTCCAGGATGGCTTTGGCGTTGGTCGTCTGGGGCATCTCACGATCTCCCTTCGGCGTGGGTGGCGGTTACCTGGATCAGGGGCTCGTTGCCCGCCTCGCCGCCGGCCGGCGACGGGCGCCGGGAGAGGAGCCCCTTCACCCGCTGGGGCAAGGCCGCCAGGCTGCCCACAATCCCCTGGGGGAAGAGGAGGACGCTGCCGATGAAGAGCGCGCCCAGGAAGATCTGCCAGATGTCCGGGTAGGATTCGCTGAAGTAGCTGCGTCCATAGCTCACCAGCAGCGCACCCACCACGGCCCCCAGCAGGGTTCCCCGGCCGCCCACCGCCACCCAGACCACCATCTCGATGGAAGGCACCACACCCATGCTGGAGGGCGAGATGATCCCCACCTGGGGCACGAAGAGGATGCCGGCCAGGGCCGCGATCATGGCCGAGAGGACGAAGACCACCACCTTCAGCCGCACCGGGTCGTAGCCCAGAAACCGGACCCGCTCCTCGTTGTCCCGCAGGGCCACCAGCAGCCGGCCAAAGCGGGCCCCCGTCAGCCAGCGGCAGAGGAGGTAGACGCCGGCCAGGGCCACCACGGTGGCCAGGTAGAAGCCCCGCTGTACCGGCGGGCTCTGCAGGGAGTGGCCGAAGATCTGGGCGCTGCCCAGGTTGGTGATGCCGTTGGTACCGCCGGTGTAGGCCTGCTGGCCCACAAACCAGATGCTGGTCAACAGGGTAAGGGCCTGGGTGATGATGGAAAAATAGACGCCCTTCACCCGGCTGCGGAAGACAAAATAGCCCAGGATGCCGGCCAGGAGCCCGGGGACGAGCAGGGCCGCAGCCAGGGCGAAGACCGGCGACTGGAAGGGCACCCAGAACCAGGGCAGCTCCTTCAGGCCGCTCCAGAACATGAAGTCTGGCAGCTTCCCGCCCGAGGCCTGCAGCTTCAGGTACATGGCAAAGCCATAGGCCCCCAGCCCGAAGAAGAGGCCCTGCCCCAGGCTCAACATGCCGCCATAGCCCCAGATCAGGTCCAGGCCCAGGGCGATGATGGCGAAGGTCAGAAATTTGCCCAGCTGAATTAAGCGGAAGTCCGACAGGAACAGCGGGGCCGCCAACAGGACCAGCATCAGGACCGTGAAGCTACCCCACTGGCCGATCAACCGTGCCAGTTTCTTCTTGTCCATGTGCCAATGCTCCTTTGCATGTGTTAACGGGTCTGCAGCGCGGCCAGGCCCGAAGGCTTCCACTGTAAAAAGACGATGACGGCCAGCAGCACCAGCACCTTGCCCACTGTGGCCGTGGTGCCCAGCTCCAGCACCGTGTTAGTCACGCCGATGGCCGTGGCCGCCAGGATGGTGCCCGGCAGGCTGCCGACCCCACCCAGGACCACCACCATGAAGGCGTCCACAATGTAGAAGGTCCCCAGGGACGGGCCGATGGGGCCGATGAGGGTGAGCGCACAGCCGGCCACCCCGGCCAGCCCTGTGCCCAGGGCAAAGGTGGTGGCATCCACCCAGCGGGAGCGCACCCCCAGACAGGAGGCCATCTCCCGGTTCTGCATGACGGCCCGCAGTCGCCGGCCCTGGCTGGTGCGGTACAGATAGAGGTACATGGCAACCACGACCAGGAGGACCAGGCCGATGATGAAGATGCGCTTGTACGGGAGGAGGAAGCCGGCCCCGATATCGGCGCCGCCGTTCAGCCAGGCCGGACTGACCACGTTGACATTGGGCGCCCCAAAGATGGAGCGGGCCGCCTGCTGCAGGATCAGGCCGACACCCCAGGTGGCCAGCAAGGTGTCCAGCGGTCGGCCGTAGAGGTGGCGTACCAGGGTGGTTTCCATCAGCCCGCCCAACAGCGCGGCTACCAGGAAGGCCGCAGGAATGGCGGCCAGGAACCAGAGACCCGCCTCCACGCCACCCATGGCCGGCGCCAGCAAAAGCTGAAAGACGTAGGCCACATAGGCGCCTACCATGATAAACTCCCCGTGGGCCATGTTGATGACGTTCATGAGGCCGAAGGCGAAGGCCAGCCCCAATGAAACCAACAACAAAATCGAGCCCAGGCTGATGCCGTTAAAAGCCTGGAGTATCAATGCGTCCATGAATCCATTTCCCCCTTCTTCCTCTGTGGTGCGGCAGAAGTCCGGAGTCTACAGTCCAAAGTCCGGAGTCCGAAGTCAATCTAGACTCCGGACTCTGGACTTCGGACTCCAGACTAGGAACTTCTGGGGCGGATCACTGGCTCAACCCTTCGGCCAGCCCTGCAGCCCATTCGATGTTCTGGAGGAAGGGATCTGGCCGGACGGCCTCGCCCGAGCTCCAGACCTCATCGATCAGGCCGGATTCGTTGATCTTGCCGATGCGCACAATCTTCCAGGTGTGCTGGTTCTCCGGGTCGACCTTGACCAGCCCTTCCGGCGCCTGGAAGGTGATCTCGCCGCTCTGGGCGGCGGCCCGCACGTCGTCCACGGCCACGCTGCCCGCCTTCTCCACCATCTCCTTCCACAGGTAGACGCCGAAGTAGCCCGCTTCGATGGGGTCGCTGGTGACCCGATCTTCCCCGTAGGCGGCCTTGTAGGCGGCCACGAAGGCTTCATTTTCCGGCGTGTCGGTGGTCTGGTAGTAGTTCCAGGCGGTGTAGTGGCCGGCGATATTCTCTGGCCCGATGCCCCGCACCTCTTCCTCGGCCACGCTCACCGACATCACCGGCAGGGTCTCGGCAGTGAAGCCGGCATCCTTGAACTGTTTGAAGAAGGCCACGTTGCTGTCGCCGTTGAGGGTGTTGAAGATGGCGTCTGGTTGGGCTTCTTGAATCTTGCTGATGATGGTGCTGAACTCGGTGCCGCCCAGGGGCACGTACTCCTCACCGGCCAGGGTCACGCCCAGGTGCTCCAGCTGGGCCTTGATGATCAGGTTGGCCGTGCGGGGAAAGACGTAGTCGGAGCCCAGGAGGTAGATGCTCTGGGCGCCCAGCTCGTTCACCAGATAGTCCACGCCCGGGATGATCTGCTGGGTGGGTTCAGCGCCGGTGTAGAAGATATTGGGCGACGCCTCCAGGCCCTCGTACTGCACCGGGTAGAAGAGCAACCCGTTGAGTTCTTCAAAAACGGGCAACACCGCCTTGCGGCTGGCGCTGGTCCAGCAGCCGAAGACCACCGCCACGCCATCCTGCTGGATCAGCTTGCGGGCCTTCTCGGCGAAGGTGGGCCAGTCGCTGGCCCCATCCTCGATGATGGGCTCCAGCTGTTTGCCCAGCACACCGCCGTTGGCGTTGATCTCCTGGATGGCCAGCAGGGTGGCATCTTTGACCGAGACCTCGCTGATGGCCATGGTGCCGCTCAGGGAGTGGAGGATGCCCACCTTGATGGTGTCGCCGCCCTCCCCGGCAGCGGACTCGGCGGCCGCGGCCGGCGTGCTGGCGGCCGGTTCCGCTTCCGCCGGGCTGCTTTCGGCGGCGTTGTTGGAAGCAGAAGAGCCGCCGCAGGCGCTGACCAGCAGGGCGATGACCAGAAGCAGGGCCACCAGCCGGCCGGCGGAAGGTCTCCGGGCCAGGGCGGCGCGTATCAGATGTTGCTCCATGGCAGACAAGTCTTCCTCCTTCTTTTTTGATGGTGATTTCTGAGCTGAATCCTGATGGTGCCTTCTGTCGATGAAATCAGGATCGATGGGAATGCTTTGAGCAGGTATGGTGGAAAGCCGTCCAGCGCTGGCCAGCCAACCGGACGCCCCTCAGCATAGCCGATCCAGGGCCGGGGCACACTGGTCAAGGCCTACAGAAAGGATCTGGCAGCTTGTGTGCAAAATGCACAAATTAAGCGAGGGGGTCGATGGGTATGGCGGTTGGAGTGGTGGGGTGATGCTCGGTGGTGTGGGCGGTCTGCACGAAAAAAAGGCCGCGGTGCCGACGCCGCGTCATGATGGTGGCTCCAGTGCCGTAGGTCACGCATCCCTGCGTGACATGGGTTCCGGTTCCGCTGGGTGCGGATGTCCGGCCAGGAGCCCGGACCTACCCATCCGGGGTCCATTTTTTCAGGGCAGGACGCCGATCCCGCGTCGCGAAGGTGGCTCCGGTGCCGTAGGTCACGCATCCCTGCGTGACATGGGTTCCGGTTCCGCTGGGTGCGGATGTCCGGCCCGGAGACCGGACCTGCCCATCCGGGGTCCATTTTTTCAGGGCAGGACGCCGATCCCGCGTCGCGAAGGTGGCTCCGGTGCGGAGGGAGCATCCTCAGGCACCGTAGGTCCGGTTTCCATACCGGACCTACGGTGGTTGAAAAAATCTCTGTGGGCCTCAAAAGAGGAAATAGCGCTGGGCCAGGGGCAGGGAGGCCGCCGGCTCGCAGGCCAGCAGTTCGCCGTCTACCCGCACTTCGTAGGTCTCTGGATCCACTTGAATGTCGGGCATGGCGTCGTTGTGCACCATGTCGGCTTTGCCAATGCCCCGACAGCGAGCCACCGCCACCACCGGCTTGCGGAGGCCCAGGGCCTGGGGCACGCCAGCCGCGACCGCAGCCTGGGACATGAAGGTCAGACTCAGGGGGGCAATGGCCTGGCCGAAGCTGCCGAACATGGGCCGGTAGAGGACCGGCTGGGGCGTGGGGATGGAGGCGTTGGCGTCCCCCATGACGCTCCAGGCGATGAGGCCGCCCTTGATGACCATCTCCGGCTTGGCGCCGAAGAAGGCCGGCTTCCACAGCACCAGGTCGGCCAGCTTGCCCGGCTCGATGGAGCCCACCTCGTGGGCGATGCCGTGGGCAATGGCCGGGTTGATGGTGTACTTGGCCACGTAGCGCTTGGCCCGGAAGTTGTCGTGGCGGTCCGTGTCCGGTGCCAGAGGCCCCCGCTGGACCTTCATCTTGTGGGCCGTCTGCCAGGTGCGGGTGACCACCTCGCCTACCCGGCCCATGGCCTGGGAGTCGCTGGCGATGATGCTGATCACCCCCAGGTCGTGGAGGATGTCCTCGGCGGCGATGGTCTCGGCCCGGATGCGGCTCTCCGCGAAGGCCACGTCCTCCGGCACCTGGGGGTTGAGGTGGTGGCAGACCATGAGCATGTCCAGGTGCTCGGCCACGGTGTTGACTGTGTAGGGGCGGGTGGGGTTGGTGGATGAAGGCAGGACGAAGGGGTAGCCGGCGATGCGGATGATGTCGGGCGCGTGGCCGCCGCCCGCGCCTTCGGTGTGGTAGGTGTGGATGGTGCGGCCGGCGATGGCCGCGATGGTGTCCTCCACAAAGCCGGCCTCGTTCAGGGTATCGGTGTGGATGGCCACCTGGACGTCGTACTCCTCCGCCACCCGCAGGCAGGTGTCGATGGCCGCGGGCGTGGTGCCCCAATCCTCGTGGAGCTTGAGGCCGCAGGCGCCGGCCTCCAGCTGTTCGGCCAGGGGCGCCGGATCCGCGGCGTTGCCCTTGCCCAGGAAGCCGAAGTTGACCGGCCAGGCCTCGGCGGCCTGGAGCATGCGGGCCAGGTTCCAGGCGCCGGGGGTGCAGGTGGTGGCGTTGGTCCCCGTGGCGGGGCCGGTGCCGCCGCCCAACATGGTAGTGATGCCATTGGAAAGAGCCTCGTAGACCTGCTGGGGGGAGATGAAATGGATGTGGCTGTCGATGGCCCCCGGGGTGACGATCAGGTGTTCCCCCGCGATGACCTCGGTGGATGGCCCGATGACCAGCTCGGGATCCACGCCCGCCATGGTATCGGGGTTCCCCGCCTTGCCCACCTTGACGATACGGCCGTCCTTGATGCCGATGTCGCCTTTGACGATGCCCCAGTGGTCCAGGATCAGGGCGTTGGTGATGACTAGATCCAGGGCCTGCGCGCGCGTGGCGGCGCTGCGTTGCCCCATCCCATCCCGGATAACCTTGCCGCCGCCGAAGGTGACTTCATCGCCGTAGACGGTGTAGTCGTGCTCCACCTGGATGATCAGCGCTGAATCGGCCAGGCGCACCCGGTCGCCGGTGGTGGGGCCGTAGAGGTCCGCGTAGGTTTGCCGTGGAATCTGCAGGGTCATGGTGTTTTACTCCTCATGAATGAGTCCGAAGTCCGGAGTCCAAAGTCTGGGGTCTAGCCTGTGGACTCAGGACTCAGGACTATCATTGAGAAAACCCCGTTGGGCGGCCTTGGCCAGCGCGGCGGCCCGGACGGCGGGGTCGTCCAGTGGGCCCTGGACCAGGCCGTTGAAGCCGGTCACGACCCGGTCCCCGGCCAGGGAGGTCAGGGTGACCTCCTTCACGTCGCCCGGTTCGAAGCGGACGGCGGTGCCGGCCGGGATGTTCAGGCGCATGCCGTAGGCGGCCCGGCGGTCGAAGCGCAGGGCCCGGTTGACCTCGAAGAAGTGGAAGTGGCTGCCCACCTGGATGGGGCGGTCGCCGGTGTGGGCCACCAGCACGGTGACGGTGTCCCGGCCGGCGTTGGCCCGGATGGGGCCCGCCTGCTCGTCCACAAGGATTTCGCCTGGGATCATGGTTTGCCCTCTCCTTTGGGTGACATCAGCGGATGGGATCGTGGACGGTGACCAGCTTGGTGCCATCTGGGAAGGTGGCCTCCACCTGTACCTCGTGGATCATCTCGGCCACGCCGTCCATCACATCTTCCCGGCGCAGGATGGTGGCGCCGTAGCTCATGATTTCGGCCACGGTGCGGCCATCCCGGGCCGCTTCCAGAATTTCTGCCGTGAGGATGGCCACGGCCTCGGGGTAGTTGAGTTTCAGGCCTCGGGCCTGGCGTTTGCGGGCCAGTTCGGCCGCCACGAAGATGAGCAGTTTTTCCTGTTCACGCGGCGTCAGATGCATGGTGATGCTCCTGTCGGACATTCAAGACGTGGAAGTTCAGTACAGCTTGCGGGGCATCTCCCCGGTCGAGCCGTAGAGGAAGCGGCGGGCCTCCTGCCAGAAGCGGGGGAGGCCCTGGAGCAGATCGCGGCCCTGGCTGGCCACGCCCCGAACGGCCACGCCGTGGGCGGCCAGGGTGCTGGCTCCCCAGAGGCAGCGCCCCTCCTGGCTCAAGGAATCGGCCAGATCGGCCAGGGTTTCCTCCAGGGCCAGCCAACGCTCGTGGGGCACACCTACCCGGCAGGCGTAAAAATTCGCATAGTGAAGATAGGGTCCCAGCCGGATGGGAGAAGCGGGTGGCCGTGGGGCCGGTTCCAGGCGTGCCCGTTCCAGCGCGATGGGACGGCGGCCTTCCACGCTGGACGCCTCCGTCTGTTCGTCCGCCGGTTCGACCGCTTCGATGGTCAGGGCCAGTTCCAGCCAGGTGTAGGCGAAACGCTCGCCGCTGGCCTCTCGCCCCGGGGCCACCACCTCCCACCCGAAGAAGCCGGCGTCCGCCTCCAGGAGCACGTGGGTCTGCTGGCGGTAGCGGGCGGCGGTGAAAGGGATGATGGGATCCGGCAGGTACTCCAGGATGCCCCCCGCGCCCACCCGCAGGTCGGTGTGCTGACAGGCCGGCGGGCTGTGGGGCCGGGGGCGATAGAGTCGGGTGGCACCGGTGGTGGTCAGCTGGGCGTAGGCGCCCGGCTCCACCGTCACCTCCACGGTCAATTGGTCGCCGCCCAGCACCCCGCCCGAGACGTTGTGGAGATGCACCAGGGCGCCCTGCTCGCCAATGGGAAAGGCACGTATCACCCGCAGGGGGGGCTCCTGGCGTTGGACATGGAGGCGAGTTGGACTCTGGGGCTCTGGCCGGGAGAACCGCAGCGCCAGGGCGCCGCAGGTTCGGGGTGTGGTGGATGCCATGGTTGCAATCAGCTGATGAACAGGCGCACGGGCAGACGGGGGTGGCGCATGCCGGCCACCTCCAGCAGGGGGGCGAAACTGGTGAATCCGCCCTGCTGCCAGTGGGCCGTGCGGCTGGCCTGGGCCAGTGCGGCCATGCGCGGCTTGAGCCGCCAGAGGATGGCGGCCATCTGGTGTTGGCCCACAGGCAGCAGTCGCTGGGCTGCCGAGGCCAGGGCGGCCATGCTCTGCTGCAGGTAGGCCAGGACAGTGGCATCCTCACCCAGGGACAACGCCCCACCCACCAGGCCCACCGTGGCCGCATGTTGCAGGGGGATCGCCTGCTGTCGGGCCACGTCCAGGGCCTGGGCCAGGAGGGGGTGTCCGGTGAGTTCCTGGGCCAGGGAGAGGAAGCGCCTGGCCAGGGCTGTGCTGGCCTCCCGGCTTTCCCGAGCGGGCTGCAACGCGGCCCGGGTGGCGTTCAGCCGATACCAGCCATCTGCGAAAGTGGCCCCTGGCGGCCCTTCGGCCAGGCGGTAGCCACCCCGGCAGAAGACGGCGTCCACGGTGCCGGCCTCTTCCAGGTAGTCGCCCAGGGCCGTCTCCAGGTTCAGGGGTGTCACCAGGGTTGTGGCGGTGAGGGTCTCCAGGCCGAAGGAGTGGGCCTGCCCGCCGATGGGCAAGGCGCTGTCGGCCAGGTGCAGCAGTTGCAGCAGCCGGATGGCTCCGTCGGCGGCGTTCAGGGCGTCGTGCAGCATGGGCTCGGGTGGATCCTTGCTCGTGCTCTGCTCGAATGGAAGAATGGATAGAATCTGTACATCCCGCCAGTATAGAGCAATCAGCGAGGGGCTGCATCCGAGAAAATGGACAAGATTCGGGCCCGGTTATTGGGCACGTTGCACAAGGGGGGGAGGTCAGATACAAGAGGCTGTCCATTGAGAGGGGGAGTATGGAGGGAAGCCTGTGGCCGGTGGCAGGCCACTGTGCGAATCATCCGATTGTCGCAAGGGGCAGAATGGGTGAAGCGGTACCACCATCCCTGATGGGGCGACAGAAGCGTCGATGGTCTGACTACCCCTCCGGCACGACCCTGGGGCGCTGAGTGCGTTTCAACGTACTTGTGGTGTGTCAGCCGATGATTTCAATCATCGGTCCAAGGTTTCTCTTCGGTAAAAAAATCGTGCTAACCACGCCAATCAGCCGACCCGGCACAAATAAAGCACAACGGCGAGGTATTGCTAATTGCGATGTCCACGCGATATCCACGGGCTGCTTCCAGCTCCTCTAACTCGGCCGCAAGGGAAAACACCCGATAGCGATGCAAGTTTAAGAGAAACTCTACCCGTGGCACGCCCGCCAGTTCAGCCGCGCAGCCTGAGGAGAGGCGTCCCAGCACATGCCGCCCAACGTGAGCATGCAGCGGACGGGGCTTCGCCCCGCGCGGTCACGGGCGGCTTTGCTTGCCACGGCTTTGGTGAGCGACCGTATCGCGCCAGCGCCGCCCCGCCGCTGCATGCCGTGTTAGGCAGGTCTTTGGACCATCACCGGAAAGCGCCAAGTCCAGTCTCTTACGCTACTCGCTTGTGCTCCTCTGCTTGCCGCGAGCCTCTAGCCACTTCTTCAGAGACTCAGGCGTTTCCCCAGACCGCCTGCCGGCCAGAATGCCGCTCACGCTCAAATCTTCATCCAGGTCCGGCCAATGGATGATCGCCCCATCCCCAATGATCTCAAAATGTGCTCGCTCCTCCGGTGTGCCGTACCACAGACGGGGATACCAGGCCAGCGGCACACTGATCACTCGCCCATCCACCAATTCAACGGTGAGCATCTCCTCATCGATCTCAACATGCCGCGCTCGGGCTTCCTGGATTTCAACGACCGAAGAATTCATACCATCGCTCCAAGAACTCATCTTGATGCTCCTGCACCAGTTTGGCAATCTGGTTCAACTCCTTTGCCTTGAACCCACCGGCTTTCTGCAGAGCAACCGGATCCAACCAGAATTTCGCCACCATTTTCTCACGTTGAACATGGATATGTGGCGGCTCACCATAGTCTAGAGATACGAAGAAGAACCGGTACGGCCCTATATGTTTGATGGTGGGCATTGTGCAAACACCGACGGCATGAGATAAAGACTGCCTTGTCCCATTCTAACATAACACAGGGTGAAAGCGTCTACCTGCCTAAACGAAATGGACAAGATCCGGGCCCGGTTATTGGGCACGTTGCACAAGGGGGGAGGGCCTGGCATAAGTGGCGGTCAATTGAGACGGGAGCAGAGAGGGAAGCCTGTGGCCGGTGGCAGGCCACGCGGCCTGGGAGAGGCGTCCCAGCCCATGTGGCTCAATGGCGCGCGCTTCAGCGGCGCGAGTGGAGCGCGCGTCCGCTGCAAGCGCTTGTCAGGCAGGCAAATCTGCTGTAGGCATAAGCGTCCGAACGTGCAGAATCTCTTCGTCCCCTATGGGGCGTATATCCGTTGCACTCAAAGTGACAACAGCAACGGTTTTCCCTTCACCCGTAACAAACTCTACTTCAAAAGCCTCTCCTTCAGCATAGCTATATACTATCGTTCCCACATCGCCTTTGCGAAGTGAATATTTTTCTAAATCCCGAGCCAACACGACCGTATCTAGTTCTCGAAACATTTTCTGCTGCTCCTTGGCTTTTCCGACAGCGTATGTTTCTGAAAGAAGATAATCTGTGAGCTTCGTTCTTGGGATGTAAGCCTTCGCGCTATTTGGAAGTCGCATCAGCATAACGGTTAGCCCGCGCCTTTTCTATTTTCCAGTGGATGTAATCACTCCTTGCCGCATCTCAGTTAGTTTCTGCTCAAGTTCTTCTGGCCTACAAAAGAGGGGGATTCCGGGTTCAATCGGTAACGAAAACGAGAAACGGATTAGCCCATTATCTCTGGTCAAGAATATATCCGCTTTAGCAAACCAAGCAGCGAGGACGATTTCCAAATCCTCTGACGGTACCAATGTCTCGATTGCCAAATCATCAAACTTCGCCTGCCACTCATGTTGAGCAAATAGGACACCGTAGTGTATATATTCAATAGATTCCCGCTTCAAAAACTCGTCGAAGTCGTAGCGGACCTGCTCATATCCAGTACGCCATTTGGCGAGCATCTGAAGTTTCCTTGTGTACTCATCCGTGCTGGTTGATTGAGCCAGTACCGAGGGTGAGGACTCAAGCACCTGGCGATGCCAGAAAATGTTGAGGAAGTCATCTCCATCGAAAATTATATCGCGGAGATGCTTGAGAGATACGAGGCCATAAGAAGCCAGCTCCGTATCAAGAATGCTCGTTTTGAGTATTCCGTACATCTCCGCAACGCATTTGTGGGCTGTAATGAAATGGGCATTGGATGGCAACTTGTAATCTTGACGCCAATTTATGCCGTTTGTTCTCTTGACAAAGGCTTCCCTGAGTATAGGTGTGTCCAAAAAAATTGTAATGTTTGACATTGCTATGCTCGGATGCTCGTAACTATGACAAGCGGGCGAAGCCCGCCGCGCCGTTCAGCCGAGCGCGAAGCGGTCGGCTGAACTATTGATTATGTGGAAACTTTCCGTATAACTCCCTCAAAATCAGGTGGAGCCCGGAAATCGATCCGGATATACCGAAGAGTAGATGGTCTTATGCGGATCGGTATCCGCAGCACATAATCGGCTCCACTGCAAGTCAGGGGTATCTACGGAATGTTCACCGTAGGCCCCAACGCCCTAACCAGCTTGCCGTGAATATACAACTCCACTTTCTCGCCGTCAAGCAGGAGAAGCCGTCAAGCAGGAGAAAAGGTGAGTCGCTTTGCATGAAACCGTAGCCGGCCGTGGGCGGGCGCAGCAAGCCCACGCCGGATAGGGCGAGGAGCCCTCTAGGCCCCTGGCCCTACATTTTGCACCGACGATCTCGAACTCCTATGGCTTCAAGCTTTCATGCACGTCTCTGGACCTCCTCCTGGATACCCGGCACGCCTCGGGATGGGCCAACAGATAGAAGAAGGTGGCCAGATTGTGGTAGAAGGCCACCCGCTCTTCCCAGGAGGGAGCGGCCTTCCACTGGTCCTCCAACTGGGCCAGGTCGAGGGCGCCGCTCCCGCGCAGCCAGTCAATCAACGCGGCCTCCACCTGGGGTTGGGCAAAATACCCCAGGGGGATGACCAGCCGCTGCCCCTGGAAGGCCCCTCCACGTCCGTGGCCATCGAAAAACCGCTGTTCGGCGTCCAGGAGCCGGGTTTTTGGATGGGCCAGGAGCAGTGACAGCCGGTGTAGTGGGCTCATGAAACTTTTCCTCCTCTTCCCCGGAAGCGAATCCGAATGTACAGATTCCACAGAGGAACACAGATTTACCCTGGCCCGGCATCTGAGGGTGCCGACTCCGCGTTGCGGTGGTGGCCCATGGGCGGTGTGGGCATCCTCAGATGCGGCGCCATCCCGCCTGGCCCGCTATCTGAAGATGCCCAAGCTGTGTTGAAATCGGGAACAACCGGGATGTGTTTTCAGCTTTGTCTGTGTCCGTGTCATCTGTGGTTTCTGCAGTGGCGTCAAGGCTGTTCTGGAACCTTGGCCAGGGGTGGACAGCCGACCTGTGCCCCCGTGCCGTAGTGCTGCAGCCTGAGCCCCAAGCCGACCAGACGCTGGCCTGTCCAGTGGGCCATGCGTCGGCTGAGACCTGGCCCTCTCTCTGGACGCTGTGCCCGTTCGACGGCCCGGATCAGGCGTTCCCGTTCCGCCTCACGCAGACGTTCCTTCTGGTACTCTTCTTGCAACGCCGCCAATAGCCCCAGGTGATTGGGTAGCAAAAACATGTCGGGCCTCCATATGGGTTGTGATTCGGACCTGACGAACTGCCGGAAATGCCTGGCCCGGGGGCCGGACCGGCGGAATCCAACGGAAACGGGAGAGACCGCTCAGCCTGTTTGGGAGCCTGTTCCTTCATGCAGGACGGAGCGCAAAAGGTCTACCGCACCCTCATCCAGTTGGGTATAGTCCAGAGTGATCAGCCGCTGTTCTGGCTGCAGCAGGGGCTGGACCTGGTGGGCGACGAAATCGGAGGCGATGACCACCCCATGTGCCGGCAGGGCGCTGGAGAGCCTCTGGGGATCATCCACACCACAGAGGGTGGGCTCCAGGTTCCGGATGCCCGCGTTCCCCAGGGAACGTTCCATGTCCAGCGCGCACGATTCGCTCAGGCAGACCAGGGCGGCCGGCGTACCCTTGGGGAGCTGGGCGATCTGGATCAGCTTGTCCAGGTGGGGCTTGACGCCGATGGCCACCACCTCCTTCCCCCTCCCGGCCAGGAGCCGGCGCACCTCCTGAATGTGGAAGAACGTCGTGGCCACCACCTGGGCTTCCTGGAGTCGGGCTTCTGTTTCCTCCGATGGATCGTGCAAATCTTCCAGCACGATGGGCGCTACGGGCACCTGAAGCCGCGCTTCGATGGCCTGGGCCATGGCCACGGCGATGGGCTCCTGGCATTCCACGAAGGCCAGCCGCCGGGCCACTGGTACATCCTGACGCTGTCTGGCCCGGGCATAGACGTAGGTGGCAAAGTCGTCGGGCGTGACGCCCAGTTCGCCAGCCTGCTCGATGGCCTGGTCGATGATGGCCAGGAGGCGGGCCGAGATGGGCTGGGCCACGGCGCCCGGCCGTTCCACCACTTCACAGTCTCGCCCACGCTGGCATCGGATCAGCCCTTCCTGCTGAAGCTCCTGGTAGGCCCGATGCACCGTGTTGCGGTTGATGCCCAGGAAGCCGGCCAGCTGTCGGGTGGTGGGCAGGGGAGTACCCGGGGCCAACTCGCCGTTCAAGATCAGGAATTTGATCTGTTCCTTGAGCTGCGCGTAAACGGGGAGATGGCTGTTGGTTTCGATTTGGAGTCGCATGGTTTCACCTGTTTCTGTCCACTTCTTTCTTTCCACTTCCCCTGGGCATCCTGACATTGGTGTATATTCATAGTGTCCTAATTAATTAGGACACTATGAATATACACCAAACAGATACGGTTGTCAAGTCCCAAAATCAGGGCTGGATGGCCTGCGCTGTTGTCGGGGTGGTATCATTGGGTAGGAAAGAGCGATGCTACCAGGTTTGAAATGCCCAACAGAGATTCGGCGGCATTGTCTACAGGAGGAGAAGATGGCTGTCTACACCAAACGTGTCCAGGCGGTGTTGACTGAGGAGCAGTACGAGCTCCTGTCGCGGCTCTCTGTAGAACAGGGTAAATCCTTGAGCGCACTTATCCGCGAGGCCATCGGTGAGGTTTATTTCCAGCAGGCCCACCATGAGCGACGCCGCGCCGTTTGCCCCCGTGCCGTAGCGACGAACTGCCGGAAATGCCTGGCCCGGAGGCGAGGGCCGTCCAGCCGATGGGGCCAGCGGGCGAAAAATGGTTTTCCCTCCGGGCGTGGGACTTTTCCAAACGGAAAAAATGTGCTAATCTTTTATTGTTGTAGCCAGCCTAAATCACTCCGACCACCCCTTCTGTACGCCTGTTTTTTCATGTCGCTTTTGACGTGCCAGGCTGACGTCCACTTTCTGAAGATATACAACTGCTAGGGAGGCTCAACCAATGACCGACAGCACTCAACAGGTGAACGGCCACAGCACCAATGGCAAAGCGTTCAAAGTCATCGGCACCCGGCCGATCCGCCATGATGGCGTGGACAAGGTGACCGGCCGTGCCCTGTACGCCAACGATCCCCATCTGCCCAACACCCTCTACGGCAAGATCTTGCGCAGCCCCCACGCCCACGCCCGTATCCGCAAGATCGACACCAGCAAGGCCGAGGCCTACCCTGGCGTCCATGCCGTGGTGACTGCAGCCGACATGGCCGAGGTGGCCGACAAGATCGCCGAGATGGGCGAGGACGCGGTCAACCTGCGCTACCTGGCGGCCAACATCCTGGCCCACGACAAGGTGCTCTACCATGGCCACGCGGTCGCTGCCGTGGCCGCGGACAGCCCCCACGTGGCCGAAGAAGCCCTCAAGCTCATCGAGGTGGACTATGAGGTCCTGCCCCCGGTGTTGGACGTCAAGGAGGCCATGAAGGAGGATGCGCCCATCCTGCTGGAGGACCTGCGCACCGACGAGCTGGGCAAGAAAGGGGATAAGCCCACCAACGTGGCCGCCCACATCCGCCACCAACGGGGCGACCTGGAGAAGGGCTTCGCCGAGGCCGACGTGATCGTGGAGCGGGAATTCAAGACCGCCATGGTCCACCAGGGCTACATCGAACCCCAGGCCTCCACCGTCATCTACAAGGAGGACGGCCGGGTGGAAGTCATCACCAGCACCCAGGGCCCCTGGCAGATCCGGGGACAGGTGGCCGAGCTGCTGGGCCTTCCCGTGGGCAAGGTGGTGGTCAACCCCACCGAGATCGGCGGCGGTTTTGGTGGCAAGTTCACCGCCTACACCGACGTGCCCGCGGCCCTGCTCTCTCGCAAGGCTGGCCATCGCCCGGTCAAGATCGCCCTGAGCCGCACCGAGGTGTTGCGGGCCACCGGCCCCACCTCCGGCTCCTACATCCGGGTCAAGATGGGCGCCACCAAGGATGGTAAGATCACCGCGGCCCAGGCCGAGCTGATCTACGAGGCCGGCGCCTTCCCCGGCTCACCCGTGGGCGCGGCCTGTGGCGTGATCCTGGCCCCCTATCGCCTGGAAAATGTCCAGATCGACGGCTACGACGTGGTGGTCAACAAGCCCCAGACGGGCGCCTACCGCGCGCCGGGCGGCACCAACGCGGCCTTCGCCTCGGAGACGGTCATCGACGAGCTGGCCGAGAAGCTGGGCATCGATCCCCTGGAGTTCCGCCGACGCAACGCCGCGGTGGAAGGCGACCGCCGCCCCGACGGCCCTGTCTACGCCCGTATCGGCTACCTGGAGACGGTGGAAGCGGCCATGAACCACCCCCACTACAAGACCCCCCTGGAGGGCAAGTACCGTGGGCGGGGCGTGGCCTCTGGCTTCTGGTTCAATGGCGGCGGCCAGAGCTGCGCCGAGGTGAACGTGGGCGCGGATGGCATCGTCAACCTGATCGAGGGCTCCACCGACATCGGCGGCACCCGCACCTCCATGGCCATGCAGCTGGCCGAAACCCTGGGCATCCCCGCCGAGCAGGTGAACCCCAAGGTGGTCAACACCGAGTCCATCGGCTTCACCAGCGGCACGGGCGGCAGCAGCGTCACCTTCAAGACTGGCGTGGTGGCCTACGAGCTGGGCAAGCGCCTCATCAACCAGATGCGGGAAGGGCTGGCCTCCTACTGGGATGTGGAGGTGGATGCCGTCCACTTCGCGGATGGCGTCTTCTCCCACGGCGATGAAAAGCTCACCTTCAGCGAGGCGGCCAAGGTGTTGAACGATCACGTTGGCCCCATCGTAGCCGCCTACGGTACCACCGCCCGGGGCGCTGGCCCTGGCTTCGCCACCCACATTGTGGACGTAGAGGTGGATCCCGAGACGGGCAAGGTGACCATCCTGCGCTACACTGCGGTGCAGGACGTGGGCCGGGCCATCCATCCCGCCTACGTGGAAGGCCAGATCCAGGGTGGCGTGGCCCAGGGCGTGGGCTGGGCGTTGAACGAGGAGTACTTCTACGACGCCGAAGGCCATCTCCTCAACTCGTCCCTGCTGGACTACCGCATGCCCACCGCGCTGGACCTGCCCATGATCGACTGCGTGCTGGTGGAGGTGCCCAACCCCACCCATCCCTACGGCGTGCGGGGCGTGGGCGAGGTGCCCATCGTGCCGCCGGCCGCAGCCCTGGCCAATGCCATCTACCGGGCTGTGGGCGTGCGCATGACCGAGCTGCCCATGAACCCGGCCAAAGTCACGTCCGCCATGCTGCAGCTGGCATAGGCACGAGGCTGTCCGGCGGCTCCCCCGGCCCGACCGGAGCAGATAGACAGAAACGTGAAACGCGGGCGGCCTGGTCGCACCGCGTTTCACGTTTTATATCTTTCCCATCTCGAAAGGCTCAACGACCTGTTGGTCCCTTTCGGTGGGCCCTGATACCGATTGTCTGATCGAGAGGCATCGCAGGTCACATTTCCATGCCAGGCCTGCGAAATCATGGGTGCCATTTCGCAAGACAATTCGGTATGATATGGATCTGCCCCCGCTATGGGAGGAAATGGAGCCCCTCTATGTCCCACAACCGCGAAGAAACCCTGGAACGGGCCCTGGCCACCCTGCCCCGGGTGGAGCTGGCCGTGCGCCCCACCCCCCTGGAGTTCCTCCCCCGCCTGAGTGCCGCCCTGAACGGTCCACCCATCTACATCAAGCGGGATGACCTGACCGGCCTGGCCTTCGGTGGCAACAAGACCCGCATGTTGGAGTTCAGCCTGGCCCATGCCAAAGCCCAGGGCGCCGAAGTCATTGTCACCGGCGCGGCCGTCCAGTCCAACTACTGCCGCCAGATGGCCGCCGCCTGTGCCAAACTGGGGCTGGAGCTGTATCTGGTCCTGCGGCCGGAGCGGGAATTTGACCGCGTCCAGGTGCAGGGCAACCACTTCCTGCAGCGTCTCTTTGGCGCCAAGGTGGCCATCCTGGAGGACAACGACCGCGCCCACCAGCAGGCCGTGATCCGGGCTACGGTGGAGCGTCTGCGCCAGGAGGGCAAGCAGGTCTACTGGCCGCGCCAGGCCGACACCGTGGACCTGGATGCCCTCGCCTACGCCGAGACCGGGCTGGAAATCGTGCGCCAGTGTCGAGAGCAGGGCATCGAACCGGCCTACCTCTACGTGGCCGCGCTGGATACCACCCAGGCGGGCCTGGTGTTGGGCCTTTCCTACCTGGAGAGCCCCATCCATGTGCGGGGGATCTCCCCCTTCCAGGGGATGCCCGAGCGTTTCGCGGCCATGGCGCGGATGGCCAACCAGGCGGCCCAACGGCTGGGGCTGGAGATCCAGTTCACCTCGGACGACTTCGACAACGACGACAGCTACGTGGGCGAGCGCTATGGCATCCCCACCGAAGCGGGCCTCAAGGCCATCCACCTGCTGGCCCGGCTGGAAGGCATCCTGCTGGATCCGGTCTACACCGGCAAGGCCATGGCCGCGCTCATCGACCACATCCGCAACGGCAAGCTCCCTCCAGATCGGCCGGTGCTCTTTGTGCACACCGGCGGCGCGCCAGCCCTCTTCGCCTACGCGGACGAGGTCATGGGACTCACCCTCGGGTAGGCGGTAATCCATGATCACCCGATTTGACCATGCGGTGATCGCCGTGGCCGACCTGGAGGCCGCGGCGGCGCAGTACCGGCGCCTGGGCCTGTCTGTCTACCCGGGTGGGCGACACACGGGCCTGGGCAGCCACAACGCCATTGTCCGCTTTGGGCTGGACTACCTGGAGCTCATCGGCGTCTACAGCCGGGACGAGGTACTGGCCGCAGGCCCCCGGCGCGCGACCCTGGTGGAATTTCTGGATGCCCATGGCGGCGGCATGCTGGGCTATTGCCTGGCTACCGACGATATCGACGGGCTGGCCGCCCACTTCCGGGCCACCGGCCTGGCCGCGGATGGCCCCTTGACCATGGAGCGGGCGCGGCCGGACGGCCGGGTGTTGAAGTGGCGCCTGCTCCTGCCCGGCGGCACCGGCTGGCGGCGCCCCTGGCCCTTTTTCATCCAGTGGGAGCTGCCGGACGACGAACGCCTGCAGTGGGAACAGCCGGGCCAACATCCCCTGGGCGTGACCCGGGTTGCCGGGGTGACCGTGCTGGTCCGGGATCTGGATGCCGCCCGCCAGCTCTACGGCCGCCAGCTAGGCCTGGGTCTGGCCGGCACCCGCGATGTGCCGGCGCTGGCCGCAGACGGGCTTCGCTTCGCCCTGGGCGACTTCACCATCGATCTGTTGGCGCCCCGTGGGGCCGGGGAAGCAGCCACACGGTTGGAGGCTCTGGGTGAAGGCCTCTTCAGCGTTACCCTGGCCGCCGCCAATCTGGAACACGCCCGGGAGCTGCTGGCGGCCCAGGGCTTCTCCCTGGAACCGGCGCCTGAGGCAGAATCGTGCTGGCTCATCGTCCCCGAGCCCTCCCTGGGGGCTCGTCTGCTGCTGCGTGTCGATCCATCCTGAAACTTCCGTTCCCCAATCCTGTGATAAGAGCCATGAACCTGCTCCTGACTTCTGCTTCTTCAGAACTGGCCCAGGCCCTGGCCGACGGGTTGAGCGACGGCCACTCCCTCCGCCTGACCGACCGGACCTGGGTGTCCACGCCGTACGAGTTCGCCTTGAGCCCGCTGGGGCACGACGCCTCCACCAACCTGCTGGTGCGGGGCATGGATGCCATCATCCATCTGGTGGAACCCCTGCCGGATGATTCAGATACGAGCTACCTGGACTTTGCCATGCGGGGCACCTACAACCTGCTCACCGCCGCGGCGGAGGAGGGGGTGAAACGGGCGATCTACCTGGGCTCGCTGGATGTGATGGCCGGCTACGATCCGGACTATCTGGTGACCGAGCGGTGGCGGCCGGTGCCCACGCCGGAGCCCCGGGTGTTGGGTCGGCACCTGGCCGAGTATGTCTGTCGGGAGTTTGCCCGGGAGCATCGGCTGCAAGTGGCGGTCCTGCGCATCGGTCATCCTGTGCGGGCGGCGGAGGTGGCGGACGCCCCCTTCGACCCCCTGTGGGTGGACATGGCCGATGTGGTCCAGGCTGTCTCCCTGGCCCTGGACGCGTCCCTGGATCTCTGGACGGTCCTGCACATCCAGGCCGATGGTCCCCACAGCCGCTTCCCTATCGACGAGGCCCGTCGTGTCCTGGGCTTCTCGCCCCGGGTGCAGTTCGAGCCAGTGTCGTGATGATTCTCTTGGCCGATTTGATCCACAGGTTTCACAGCCACCCACGGCAGGTCTCCGGCCCGCTCTACGCACCTGTTGCACCCAATCCGGACGGGTGAAGGGTCTGTTTTCAACGGGTTTTCGGCCCCAGCGAGGCCTGGAAATGCCTCATCATCGGGCGGATGGATGTACCCCAGTTGAATGTGATCCTACCCGTCAAAATGTACCTGCTGGATACCAATATCTGGCTGGAGCTGAGATTATAAAAAGCTGAATGGATGGGGGTAATCGGAAAGGTTGGCACCATGAACGTTCTGATCCTGGGCGGGGCCGGCATGCTCGGCCCCTATGTGATTCCTCTCCTGGCACCCCGCTACCACCTGCGGGTCACCGATATCAAACCGCCGCCCGTGAAATTTGAGGGCGAGTTCCAGATGGTGGACATTGCCGACCCGGACCAGGTGATGCGGGCGGCCGAGGGCATGGACGCCATCATCAACCTGGCCGTGTTGCGCCCCCATCGCAAGCTGGCCTTCGACGTGAACGCGCTGGGCTGCTACAACATGATGCAGGCCGCCGTGGCCCACGGCATCCGCCGGGTCATCAACACCGGCCCCCACTTCACCGTGGCCGGCCGCACCTATGAACTCTTCGATTATGCCATCTCGCCGGACATCCCTCCCCAGCCGGGCACCAACCTCTACGCGCTGACCAAGTCCCTGGGCCTGGAGATCTGCCGGGTCTTCACCGAGCAGTACGACATTTACGTCCAGACCTACCTCTACTACAACTTCCGGGATCCAGCGCAGTTGGAGCTGGGCCGGGAGGTCCGCCCGTTCGCGGTCTCCTGGCAGAACGGCGCCGAGGTCTTCCCCCTGGGCCTGGAGATCCCCCTGGAACAGCTCCCCTCCCGTTGTGAAGTCTTCTACATTTTTACCGACATGCCCCACCAAAAGTTTCTCAACGACAAGGCGAAGCGCATCCTGGGCTGGCAACCCCGCCGGGACATCGAGGCCCTCTGGCGGCGTTCAGCCCGCTGAGGCCACGTCCATGGCCATCATGCTGGGATAGAATTCACAAAACAAGGAGGCAACCATGCCATTCGGTGCTGGCAGATACACCTACGAGGTAATCGAGCATTGGGCCAAATTGCCCGAAGGGTGGACCTGGGGCTGGATCCCCGCGGTGGCGGTGGATTCCCGGGACAGAGTCTTCGTCTATTCCCGTAGCGAACATCCCCTGGTGATCTTTGACACGGAGGGCAATTTTCTGGACTCCTGGGGAGAAGGCATTCTGCAGGACGCCCATGGCATTTTCATTGACGCCGAGGACAACGTCTACTGCACCGAACGCAACACCCACTGCGTCCACAAGTTCGACCGGCACGGGCGCCTCCTCCTGACCCTGGGCACCCCGGGCCAGCAGGGAGCCGCCGATGGCGACCCTTTCCGGCTGCCGACGGATCTGGCGGTAGCCTCCACCGGCGAGCTCTTTGTCTCGGATGGCTATGGCAACGCGCGTGTCCACAAGTTTTCGCCCGATGGCCGGCTGCTCCTGTCCTGGGGGGAGTGGGGGGATGGCCCCGGCCAGTTCGCCCTTTCCCATTGCGTCCGGGTCGATCGCTATGACCGGGTTTGGGTCTGTGACCGCACCAACTGCCGCATCCAGATTTTCGACACCGAGGGAAACTTCCTGGACCAGTGGACGGGCCTGGCCCATCCCGATACCATCCACTTCGACCCCCATGAGGACGTGGTCTATGTGGCCGAGCTGGATCAACAGGTGAGCATCTACACCCTGGAAGGTGAACTCCTGGCCCAGTGGGGCGGGCGATGCCAAAGTGAGCGGCCGGGCGAGTTCCGGGCCTGTCCCCACGGCATCTGGACCGATTCCCGAGGGGATCTCTACGTGGGTGAAGTCCAGACTGATGGCCGCCTGCAGAAGTTCGTTCGCCTGGACTCGTAAGGACGCCGGGCGGCCTTCTGCTGCCCCTTCCCACTCCGCACGGGATCACCATGGACGGGATAGCCATAGAAAGGGATTCCAATGATTGAGCTGGCGAATATCCAGGCGTTGACTTTTGACCTCTTCGGCACCATCCTGGATCTGGGAGGCAGCCTCAAGCCCGCCATTGGCTCATTCCTCAGCCAGCGGGCAGCTGCGGTGGACGCCGACCGCTTCTGGGCGCAGTGGCGGGCGCGGCAGCGCCTGGAGCAGTATCAGGATACCATCATGATGTTGGGCCACAGCGGCTACCTGGCGACGGTGCGCCGCGCCCTGGTTTACACCCTGGCCCTCAATGGCGTGGCTGCCGCCCCAGAGGAGGTGGACCAGCTCATGGCAGCCTGGCAGCAGCTTTCGCCCTTTCCAGACGTGAACGCCGCGCTGGAACGGCTCCATGCTCGCTTCCGTTTGGTGGTGCTCTCCAACGGGGATCCCGAGTTCCTGGCGCATCTGGTGCAGCATCGGGTTCGCTTTCCCTTCGACGCCGTGCTCTCGGCCACCCATGCCGGCGCCTTCAAGCCCCACCCGGCCGTCTACCGGCGGGCCGCGCACCAGTTGGGCCTGGAGGTGGGCCAATGTCTCATGGTCTCGGCCAACTCTTTCGATGTGGTGGGGGCCCGGGCCTGTGGATTTCGGGGCGCCTTCGTCAATCGCTACGGGCTGCCCTACGAGGATACCGATCTCCGGCCCGACCTGGAGGTTGCCGATTTCTCCGAGCTGGCCGACGTCCTCCTCCGTTAATGCCCGGTCTTCGCTCCCCACAATATTTTCGCTTGCAAAAAATAATGGCGCGCAAATAATGGCGCGCCAGCACATCGACAAGTGACCCTCGATGTCGATACAGATCGAAAGGATGGAAACCCATGAAATTACAAGATCGAGTCGCCCTGGTCACCGGCGCCAGCAAAGGGATCGGCCGGGCCATCGCCCTGGCTTTCGCGGACGAGGGCGCCCATGTGGGCATCACCGGCCGCGCCCTGGACGAGCTGGAATCCCTGCGGGACGAGATCGTCGCGAGGGGCGTGCGCTGTGCCCTGCTCCCGGCAGACCTGGCCGAGCCGGGCGCGGTGGACCGGGTGCATGGGCACGTGGTGCAGGAGCTGGGGCCGGTGGAGATCCTGGTCAACAATGCCGGCATGGGCAGCAGCGCCAATCCCCGGCCGGTGGTGGAGTATGACGACGACTTCTGGGAGAAGCTGCTATATGTTAACCTGACCGTTCCCTACCTCTTTTGCAAGCGGGTACTGCCAGACATGCTCCAGCGCCGCCACGGCCGCATCATCAACATCGCCTCCATCAACGGCAAGATTGGCTCCCTGCACGGCGCCGCCTACGCGGCCAGCAAGCACGGCCTCTTGGGGCTCACCCGCACCCTGGCCATGGAAGTGGTCAAAGACGGCATTACCGTCAACGCCATCTGCCCGGGGCCGGTACATACCCTGGTCAACGACCTGCGCATTGCCTACGACGCCCGGCGGCTGGGCAAAACCGTGGAGGAACTGGAAGCCACTCTGACGCCCATGGGCCGCCGCCTGGAGCCGGAAGAAGTGGCGCCCCTGGCCGTCTACCTGGCCAGCGACGACGCCCGGGCCATGACTGGCCAGGCCATCAACATCGACGGTGGGGTTCTCATGACGGGGTAGAGATGCCCCTGGTCAACGGTGGAGAATCCGATAGTGGAGAATGTGGCCACACCGCTCCTTGCCATGCGTCCAATCGGCCCGCTTGCTGCTATAATGGTTTCCAAAGGGAACGAGCGTATGGTTCTGGCCTACGGAGATAGAAGCCCATGTTCAAAACCATCCTCATGGCAGTGGACGGCTCACCGGCGGTGGAGCGGCTGCTGGTCTACACCGAGCATATGGCCCGACGCAGCGACGCCCAGGTCGTGGTGGTGCACGCCTACGAGGTCCCCGAAGTCTACGACTGGACCGAAAGCTACGCCCAGTTGGAGGCGCACTTCGAACAGGTGGCCAATGAAGTGGCCGCCGATGCCGTAGAAGCCCTGGAAAAGGCAGGCATCCACGCGGTGGCGGACGTGCGTCGCGGGCCGGCGGCCCCTGCGATCCTGGAGGCGGCCCGGGTTCACCAGGCGGACCTGATCATCATGGGCAGCCGGGCCCTGGCCCGCTCCAATGTGGCGGAAGCGCTCCTGGGCAGCGTCAGCGCCGCGGTGTTGCGCAACACCTATTGCCCTACCCTCATTGTGCCGTGAGGACAGGGCGCGTACCCGTGGGCGGTTGTTATCCAGTGCCCCTGGATGGGGCGCATTCAATTCGATAATCGGGCGAGGCGTGCTGTCGGCTTCCCGCCCCTCAGTCTGGGCAGGGGGCACAGGGCCTCGCCTTTGTGTTGGCAGAAAGTGAACGGACGTGTCGGTTCGGAACAGGACGTTTGTTGCTCTCTTCGGTCTCATCTGGGCCGCGACCCATGGTTTGCTCCTTGTCAGCGTTCCCCTGCCCCTGGGCTTTGCCGCGGCCTACACCCTCACCATTCTGTTGCCTGCCTGGCTGCTCGCGGATGGGCTGAAAGGACGGGCAGCAGCCGGGCCGGTCGCCCGGCTGGAGCAGTGGGTCTTGGGCCTGGGCGTTGCCTATGCCCTGGCCACCCTGACCATGCTTCTGCTGGGCTATCTGCCCGGTGGCCTGCAGCCCTGGCAGGTGCTCCTGGCCTTTGACCTGCTCCTGGTGCTGCTCCTTCTGGCTAAATGGCGGCTTCCCCATCGGGACCTGGATGCCACCCCCACCCTGGACGGTCAGGTCACCTGGCGCTGGTGGCTGGGGCTGGGCCTGGTGGTGGCGGTGGCCGCCTTCCTGCGCATGGCCGACGTGGGCTATGCCGAATTCCAGGACGACGAGGTCACCGTGGTGACCCACGCGGCCGAGATGATCCAGGGGCGAGAGGATGCCCTCTTCGTCCACGACAAGGGGCCGGCCGAGATCCTGTTGACGGCGCTTCACTACGCGCCGGTTCAGCGCATCAACGAGGCCACGGCCCGGCTGCCCTTTGGCGTGGCCGGCGTGGTGGGCCTGGTGGGCCTGATGCTGCTGGGAACTCGCCTGTTCGGGCCCCTGGCCGGGTGGCTGGCTGCCATGCTCCTGGCACTGGATGGCTATTTCATCGGCTTCGGCCGCATCGTCCAGTATCAGAGCGTGGTCTTCCTGATGGTGGTGCTCACTGTCCTGCTCCTCTACCGCATGGTGCAGGCGGGACGGCTGCAGGGTCGTGGGCTGGTGCTGGCCGCCCTCTGCCTGGCCACGGGCATCCTGGCCCATTTCGAAGCCCTCTTTGCCGTGGTACCCGGCATCTATCTGCTCTCCGTCCTCTGGCGGCGGGAAGGCTTCCGGCCCAGGGAAGCGCGGCCCCTTCTGCTGGCCCTCGGGGTGGGGCTGGGGCTCCTGGCCCTGTTTTTCGTGCCCTTTGCCCTGCATCCCCGTTTCCAGCGTACCTATCAGGAGATCCTCTTCAACCGGGTGGGTACGGGCTTTCCCTACAACAATCTGTACGATTTCTTCTTCCGCACCACCATCTACAGCTCCACCTACTACCTGGCCCTGCTCATGGCCGCCGCCGCCGGTTCCTTGCTGGCGGCCCTCTGGCGCTACCGGCAGAGCTGGATACGTTGGGCCGGCATTGGGCTGGTCCTCCTGGGGTTGGGGCTGACCCTCTGGTCGTCCACCTGGCTGACCGTGGCCGGCCGTGACCACACCTGGCTACCCTTTGCCGTGGCCTTTTTCCTGGCCTGGCTGGCCCCCGGCCTGAAAGATGAGGAGCGGATGCTCTGGCTCTGGCTGGGGGTGACGCTGGTGGTCTCTCTCTTCTTTGTGCAGAAGCCCCGCACCCACGTCTACAACTTCTTCATCCCCTGGGCGCTGGTGGCCGGCATGGGGCTGGCCCGCTTCTGGCATTGGAGTGCCCGGCGGCTGGGCGAACCCACGGCCCAGATGGTGGGCGCGGGGCTGGCCGGGGCGATCATCCTGCTGTTTGGCAACTACGAGTACTGGTACTTTGCCCATACCCGGGTGGAGGTGTTGCGCACCTGGGCGGAGAATCGCCCCCGGGGCTACTGGGTCTCCTACGACGAGCCCAGCCAGAACGCCATCTTCGGCTTTCCCTTCAAGAACGGCTGGAAGGTGGTGGGCGCGCTCTATGCCCAGGGCGTGCTGGACGGTCCCTTCGCGCGCAACGGCAAACGGGGCGTGGCCGGCTGGTATACCCGGGGCGGCAATGACTGTGAACGGGATCACGTCTACTACATCTACACTCCTGAGAACGAGCCCACCAACCGGGGGCTGGTGGAGCCCAAGCCCCGGCCATCCGCGGGGGAGGGTTACCATCTGTTGGGCACGGTGACGGTCAACGGCGAGCCCCGTCTGGAGATCTACCGCCGGGGACAGCCGCCCGCTTCGCCGCCCCAGACGTACGACGTGGCCGACTTCGAGGCCTACTTCGACCAGAACCTGAGTGGTCCCCTCTTCGAGCAGAGCGGCCCTGTGGCTAACCCGGCCATCCAGCATCCCCTGGCCCTGCGCCTGGGCGACGCCATCCTCCTGCGGGGCTACAGCCTGAGCCAGGAGCGCCTGGCGCCGGGCGACCGCCTGGATCTGACCCTCTACTGGCAGGCCACGGGACCCGCCCAGCAGCCCTACAAGGTTTTCACCCAGCTCATCGACCTGGAGACCCTCCACAAGGCGGGCCAGCGGGATGGTGTCCCCGGCTGTGAACGTTTCCCCACGGATCGCTGGCAGCCCGGCGATATCATGGTAGATCGCTACGCCATTGCCGTGGCGGCCGACGCGCCGCCGGGTACTTACAGCCTGCTGGTGGGCATGTATGACCAGAACGAGGAGCGGCTGCCCGTCTTCGATGAGGCCGGCGCCCACCTGGGCGATGCCATCGTCCTGGCCCAATTATCGGTCCAGAGTGCGGCCGATTGATTCTTTTTTAGAACTGATCAGACGTAGGTCACGCATCCTTGCGGGACAAGGGCACAGGGAACGCTCCGGCTCCCATGTCCGGCCGGGAGACCGGACCTGCGACCCAGTGCGTGAACCATGCACCGCCGGATCACCGGGCGCATTTCCAGACGTCTGGCAGACGCCAACGGCGCGTTAAAGGACTGAACACATACAAGAAAAGCTGTGCAACATGATTGATTTCGCAGAAACTATCGCCAACCAGTTGAAGATCCAACCGACCCAGGTGGCCGCGACCATCCAACTCCTGGACGACGGCAATACCCTCCCCTTCATTGCCCGCTACCGCAAGGAGGCCACCGGCAGCCTGGACGAAGAACAGATCCGGCGTATCGCCGAGCTGCTGGACGGGCTGCGCAAGCTGGAGCAGCGCCGGGCCGCCATCGTGGCCGCCATCCAGGAGCAGGGCCAGTTGACACCCGAACTCCATGAGCAGCTCCTGGCCGCGGACACCCTCACCGCGCTGGAGGATCTCTACCAGCCCTACCGGCCCAAACGCCGGACCCGGGCCAGCATGGCCCGGGAGAAGGGCCTCCAGCCCCTGGCCGACCAGATCCTGGCCCAACCCCGGAGTCGCGCCACCGCTGCGGAACTGGCTGCCCCCTACGTCAACGACCAGGTGGCGGATCCGGAAGAGGCCCTGGCCGGGGCCCGGGACATCGTGGCCGAGGTGATGAGCGACCATCCAGAGGTGCGCCGCATGACCCGGGCCCAGGCCCTGCGCTCCGGTACCCTTCAGGCCGGCAAGGTGGACGGCGCCGACGATCCCCGGGAGGTCTATCGGCTCTACTACGACTTCAAGTTGCGGGTAGATCGCCTGCGACCCCACCAGATCCTGGCCCTGAACCGGGGTGAGGCCCAGAAGGTGCTGCGGGTTAACCTGGATGTGCCCCCGCCTCGGGGAATGCCGGACTGGCGCGCCGCCATTGCCGCCGTCTTTCGCCCGGATCCCCGTTCGCCCCTGGCTGAGCACCTGTTCCTTGCGGCCGAGGATGCGGCTCGACGCCTGCTCCTGCCCGCCATCGAGCGGGACGTGCGGCGCACCCTGACCGAAATGGCAGAGGCCCACGCCATCCGCATCTTCGCCGCCAACCTCCGCAGCCTGCTCAGCCAGCCACCCCTGGCCGGCCAGACCGTCCTGGCCATCGACCCCGGCTTTCGCACCGGCTGCAAGGTGGCCGTGGTCGATCCCACGGGCAAGGTGCTGGACACCACCACCATCTATCCCCATCCGCCCCAGCAGCGTCGGGAGGAGGCCCTGGCCATCCTGGCAGGGCTGGCCCGACGCTACCGGGTCACCCTCTTTGCCGTGGGCAACGGCACCGCCTCCCGGGAGACGGAGCTGCTGGTGGCCGAGCTCCTCCGTTCCTGGCCGGAGGATGGAGATACCCGGCCCCAGTACCTGATGGTCAACGAGGCGGGCGCCAGCGTCTACAGCGCCAGCCCCCTGGCCCGGGCCGAGCTGCCCGACCTGGATGTGAGTATGCGCAGCGCGGTCTCCCTGGCCCGCCGGGTCCAGGATCCCCTGGCTGAGTTAGTGAAGATCGACCCGAAATCCATCGGCGTGGGGATGTACCAGCATGACGTGGACCAGAAGGCGCTGGCCCAGGCGCTGGATGGCGTGGTGGAGAGCGTGGTGAACCAGGTGGGCGTGGATGTCAACACCGCGTCCCCCGCGCTGCTGACCTACGTGGCCGGCATCGGCCCGAAGCTGGCTGAACGCATCGTGGCCTACCGGGATGAGCATGGCCCGTTCCCCAACCGACAGGCGCTTTTGCAGGTGCCCGGCCTGGGCCCCAAGGCCTTCCAGCAGGCGGCCGGTTTCCTGCGCATCCGCGCCAACGGCGCACCCGGCAGCCATCCCCTGGATGCCAGCGCCATCCATCCGGAAAGCTATCCCGTGGCGGAGGCCCTGCTCGCCCGGTCTGGCCTGAGCCTGGACGCCCTGGCCCAGGAGGGGCCGGACGCCCTGGCTGCGCGGCTCGAGGCGCTGCGGTCTGCTGTGCCCCTGGCCCAACTGGCCGCCGAGCTGGGCACCGGTGAGCCCACCCTGGCAGATATCTTTGAACAACTGGTGCGACCCGGCCGGGATCCCCGCGAAGATCTGCCCAAGCCCATCCTGCGCAGCGACGTCCTGACCATGGAGGACCTGCAGCCGGGGATGCGCCTGGCCGGCACCGTGCGCAACGTGGTGGACTTCGGCGCGTTCGTGGACATCGGCGTCAAGCAGGACGGCCTGCTCCACCGCAGCCAGATTCCCTTCGGCACCCTGTTGCAGGTGGGTGACGTGCTCCAGGTGGAGATCCTGGGGGTGGAAATTGAGCGGGGGCGCATCAGTTTGGGATGGGCCGAGGAGATGGCCCCCGCCTGATGCCCGCACGGCGCAGTGGGTAGGTGCGGTTTCCATACCGCACGAAGGTGGCCCCGCATGGAAACGGACCTGCGGCCTCAGCTCCCCGGCCAGCGGGCCACCGGTGTCTGGCCGCCATAGACCTGCTGGCCCACCTGTACGAACACCTCGGCCTCCAGGGGCAGGTAGAGATCCACCCGGCTGCCGAAGCGGATCAGCCCAAACCGTTCCCCCCGCTGCAGAGTATCCCCCGGCTGGCGCCAGCAGACAATGCGCCGGGCCAGTACACCGGTCATCTGAACCACGGCCAGGGGGCCACGCGGGGTGGAGAGGCCGATGAAGTTGGCCTCATTGGCGTCGGCTTCAGGCCGGTAGGCCGGGAGAAAAGCGCCGGGCTGGTAGTGGATCTGCTGCACCGTCCCCGTGTAGGGGCTGCGCTGCACGTGGACGTCCAGCAGGCTGAGGAAGGTGACAATGCGTCGGGCCGGCCCCTGAAAGAAGCGGGGCTCCTCCACCACCTCGATCCGCTGGATGCGGCCGTCGGCTGCGGCCAGGATGACCGCCTCGTCCGAGTCCTGGGGGGTACGGTCGGGATCGCGGAAAAAGTAGCAGACCCAGGCCCAGAGCAGTCCGCCCAGGGCCGCCAGCCATCTCTGCCGGGTCGCCAGGCCCACGCCTGTCAGGATGGCCAGGCCCAGGAAGATGGTCCGGACTTCACGCCAGGCTGTTCGAATTGCCCGTCCCATTACCGGGCCCTCCCCATCTGTTGGCGGCGCCTCTCGGCCCGTTGCTGGAGACCGTAGAGAGGGCCCATGACTGCGTACAGAGAAAGGAGGGTGAAGGGAACCACCTGCCAGCCGCCCCAAATCCAGGCCCAGATTGCGGCCAGGAGTGGCACGGCAAGCCAGGGGATGGGAGCCGTGGCCACATGTTTCAACTTGGGATAGGGAAAGGGGCTCACCATCAGGAAGCTAACCACCGCCACCACCACGGTCCACCACAGGTTCAGGGTCCAGTGTTGCCAGAAGCTGCCCGCGATGAGGAGCATGCTGGCCACGGGGATGGGCATCCCGGTGAAGAACGCGCTGCGGCAGGTGGGCTGGGTGTTGTAGCGGGCCAGGCGACAGGCGCCGGCCAGGGCAAAGATGACCGAGGCGAAGATGGCCGTGGTAGGGTGGACGCCCACGCCCAACATCAGGTAGTAGATGAGGATAGTGGGCGCCACGCCGAAGGTCACCATGTCGGCCAGGGAATCCAACTGTTTGCCGATGTCGGTGGTGGCGTTCAGCCGGTGGGCTAGCTGGCCGTCCACCGCGTCCAGCACCGAACCAGCCAGGATGAACAGCGCGCCCAGCACAAAGCGCTGGTCGGCCAGAACAGTGATGGCGGCGATGCCCAGAAACAGGGAGCCCAGGGTGGCTGTGCTGGGCAGCAACAGGTGTAGCGGATGAGGGCTGGAAAGTTTCTCCTGGTCGGTCATGGGGTCGTCTCCTGGGTGGCTAACGGTTTCTGCCAGTAGTAAACCCAGGCAGGCGGCAGGTTGCGGAGGACCAGCCGCCGGCCCACCTGGTAGCGGGCGGCAAAGGAGGCAATGACGGCCTGGCGGGCGTCCATATCTGCCCGGGCGGCGCCCATGCTGAGGCGTCGTTTTAGTTCCCCCAGCACCGCATACTTCACGTAGCTGAACACACCGCCGGGTTTCAGGTGCTCCATCATCAGGGTGAGCAGGGATTCTACCATGGCGGCCGGAAAGTTGCTCAGGGGCAGGCTAAAGACAATGAAGTCGTAGCGGGTGGCCAGGGGAAAGTGGAGCAGGTTGCCGTTGATCAGGCGCACATCCACGCCGGGGCGGGAAAGCAGCCCTTCCCGCTGTAACCGGGCGTGGAGAAAAGCAGTCAGGGGTGAACTCAGCTCCACCAGGTCCAGGCTGTCGCCGGGCTGCAGGCGGGGGATCAGTTCGCACGTGAACGAACCCGTGCCGGGGCCGGCCTCCAGGACCCGGATGGGGCCGGAATGTCGGGCGATGCGCTCGGTCGCGGCCTTCCCCAGCGCGGCGGAGCTGGGTAGGACGGCGCCGATCTGGGTCTGGTTGTGGACAAACTGGCGCCAGAACAACAGGACGCTGTGGCTACTCATGGATCTCTCAGTCCTCGTCTATGGTTGTGGGTGTGGGGTGCATCCCTCTGGCGTGCGGACGTCTCCAGACGCCGCCCACCGGTCCCCTGCGGGAGGCCCTCCCGTGGGGTGGGCGCCCGCAATGTGGCAGCTGCAGCCGGCCCTGGGGATGGGATCTTTTGGATAGATCGCTTGTGTACTGGGGCCGCAGCTGGCCGACGGATCCAGGATCGTCAGCAGTCAACAGATTTCACGGATTATAGCACAGACAGGATGTCAAGGCCCACCTGAAAACAGGAGAACAGGAGACGAGGGCTACAGGCGTCCGCCAGGTAGGATGGATAGGAGGCAACGGGTGGGTGAAGACAGGAAACAACCATGGCCCCCGACACGGCTGGTGGCTGGCGTGGGCGGCGCCATCGGCTTTTGCATTTTAGGCGATTCCCTGCTCTACAGCATCCTGCCCTTGGAAGCGGCCAACCTGGGTATCGGCCTGCCCCTGGTGGGCCTGCTCCTCAGCGTCAACCGGCTGGTCCGTCTGGCGTCCAATACCTGGGCCAGCACCCTGTACGAGCGGATGGGGCCGCGCCGCCCCTTCCTGGCAGCCGTGGCTGTGGGCCTTCTCTCCACCTGGGTGTACGGGCTGGGGATGGGCTTCGCCGCCTTTCTGGCCGCGCGCATGGCCTGGGGCATAGCCTGGTCGGCCCTGCGCCAGGGGGGCTACCAGGCCGTCTGGTCGGGGCCCACCAGCGCCAAGGGACGCCTGACGGGGCTGCTCTGGGGGCTGGTGCGCCTGGGCAGCGCGGTTAGCGTTCTGGGCGGCGGCTACCTGTATGACCTGGTGGGCTATCGAAACACCCTGTGGGTGGTCACGGGCGTCACCGCGCTGGCGGTCCCCCTGGCCTATCAGCTCCGCTGGCCGCCTTTTTCCCCGGCCCGGGGGCGGCCGCCCGCCCAGACAGCTACTCCTGTCCCGGTGAGCCCGGGGACGGCTCTGGGGCGACGCCTGGCCCAGGTCCGGACCAGCCTGGGGCTTGCCCTGGCGCTGCCGGCCCAGCGATGGCTGATCGTGGCCGCCTTTTTCGAGTATCTCCTCAGCGGCGTGGTGATCTCCACCACTTCCCTCTTCCTGGCCAGTCGCATGGAATTGGAGGGCGGGGCATTGCTCTTGGGGGCGGGCGTCGCCACCGTCACCGGCCTGCTTCACGGCACCCGCTGGCTGACGGACCTGGCCCTGGGGCCGGGGGTGGGGGCCCTCTCTGACCGCTTTGGCCAGGCCAACACCGCGTTGACCATTGCCGGGGTGCTGCTGCTGGGGATTGCCGGGGCCGTTCTCCTGCCCCTGCCCCTGGCCATCTTTTCCCTCTTGCTGACGCTCATGGGCGACGGTGCCCTGCACATTGTTATGAGTGCGGCCGCGACGGGCGCGGCCACAGGTGCGCCCCGGCCTCACCTGTTCATCGGCGTCTTTACCACCACCGGCGATGCGGGCTCTGCCCTGGGGCCACTGCTGGCCTACTCGGGGGGGACGTGGGTCGGGCTGCCGACCATGTACCTGGCCATAGCTGTGGCGCTGCTGGCCGTGGTCGTGCGCTTCTGGTCCCTCTCGCCGGCCATGGCCAGGGCGGCCCGTCCCGCCCCTGAATAAAGTCGTGCGCGGTGCGCAGGTCACGCATCCTTGCGTGACAGAGGCGCAGGGAGCTCTGTCCGGCCAGGAGACCGGACCTACGGTGGGGTGCATGGTACGTAGGTCACGCAGGATGCGTGACAGAGGCGCAGGGGGCCCCTGTCCGGCCAGGAGACCGGACCTGCGACGGGGTGGATGGTGCGCAGGTCACGCATCCTTGCGTGACAGAGGCGCAAGGACCCCTGTCCGGCCAGGAGACCGGACCTGCGACGGGGTGGATGGTGCGCAGGTCACGCATCCTTGCGTGACAGAGGCGCAGGGGGCCCCTGTCCGGCCAGGAGACCGGACCTACGGCGGGGTGCATGGTACGTAGGTCACGCATCCTTGCGTGACAGAGGCGCAGGGGGCCCCTGTCCGGCCAGGAGACCGGACCTACGGCGGGGTGGATGGTGCGCAGGTCACGCATCCTTGCGTGACAGAGGCGCAGGGAGCTCTGTCCGGCCAGGAGACCGGACCTACGGCGTGATACCCGTTTCCGTAGGGGCGGCCCTCGGCCGCCCGCTGTCGCCAAACCCAGGTGGGTGAAGGGAGGGCGACGGCAGCGCAGCTACGAGCTGCGCCTACGACGGGGTGCCGGTTTTCGTGGGGGTGGGCCGGAGGAATGCACACCCTTCAAAGGCGGCGTACTCGCAGGCGATAGGGTCCGGTGCCTGTCTCGCTGAAATGGCGGACATGCACCTGGTAGGTGCCGGGGGAGAGGGGTTGCTCCAGGCGCGCGTTGAGCAGCCAGCCGCTGTCGTCGTCGTGGGCCAGGCGCTGACCTTCCAGGTCCAAGAGCTCCAGGGTGACGTCGGTGCTGCCTTCGGTTTCCAGCAGGTAGCGGCCGGCCTGGTCGATGACCAGGGTGTAGCGGTGGATTTCCCCCGGGGTGACCAGGGTGGCATCCACAGGCGGGCCATCCACCACCAGCTGGCCAGGTGGCGGGGCGTGGTCGAGGGGGTAGATGACGCCGATGAACTGCCTGTCCATGGGTGAGAGCACCTTGTTCCACCCCACCTGGAAGACGCCGTCGGTAAACTGGGGCGGAATGGGGTAAAGCATGATGGACTGGGGATCGAACTGGGAGTAGTTGGTGACCGTGCTGTCGTAGACCTGGAAGATGTTGACATCCACCTCTTCCCGGCTCCAGAAGTTCGGCGGGCCCGCGTAGAAGGCGTAGACGGCCTCCCGGTTCCAGGGGATGCGGCCAGCCGGATTCTGATGCTCGTGGATCAGACCCAGGGCGTGGCCGAATTCGTGGAGGACCAGCTGGGAGACCTCGTCGTTGGGCGTGGCGGGAGTCAGCCAGCCCAGGTTGATGGTGGGATCATTGGGGCCAATGCGGGGATCCAGGGCATCGGTGCCGATGAAGGACCAGGAGCCCCCCGGGGTGAAGGAGACCCGCAGCACGGCGTCGGGGGCGTCGTCGAAGACCAGGGTAACGTTGGCGTACTTGCACCATTCCTGGGCGAAGGTCGCCACCTTTTCGTGTAACCGATCATCCCCGTCCAGGAAGCGGACGTGGAGGGTGCGCTGGTGGGGAGGCCAGAGCTTGTTGCGGTCCGCGGCCAGCCGGGCCTCCCGGGTTTGAGGCGCCGGCCCGGCAATCGGGGGCAGGCGCCTGTCCACGCAAACCTTCAAGATGTCCGTAGTCATTGGGCTATGCCGGCTCCCGATAGACGCCGACTTTGTATTCGCCGGTGCGCTGGGCGCTGAAGTGGCGGATGCGCAGGGTGTACCGGCCTGGCACCAACATCTGGACGATGCGCGCGTTGAGACGGCGGCCGCTGTCGTCGTCCTGGGCGATGAAATGGGTTTCGTCGTCCGGCCCGAAGAGGCTCATCACCACATCGGTCCGCCCTTCGGTTTCCATCCGATAACGGCCGCCTTCGGTCACCACAAAGGTGAAGGTGTCGATCTCCCCCGGCGCCCCGATGGCGGCGGCCACTGCCGGCCCATCGATGGTGAGCTCGTTTTCTGGCTTTTGCTCGAAGGGATAGAGGATGGCCACAAAATCCTTGTCCGTCTGGGAGAGCTCCTTGTTCCAGCCCACCTCGAAGTCGCCGATGGTGAATTCATTGGGGATGGGGTAGAGCATGATGGACTGGGGATCGAACTCGGAGAACTGGGAAATGGTGGCGCTGTAGCGGGTGAAGAGATTCACGTCCACCTGTTGCCGGTTCCAGAAGTTCGGCGGGCCCTGGTAATACTGATAGACTACCTCCTTGTTCCAGGGGATGTTGGTGGCCGGGTTCTGGTGTTCGTGGTAGCAGCCCAGGGCGTGGCCGAACTCGTGGGTCACCACCCGGGAGTATTCGTCCAGGGGGGTGGAGCGGGTCAGCCAGCCAAAGTTCATGGTGGGCTGGTTCTTGGGAATGCTCAGCGCGTCGGTGCCGATGTAGGACCAGGAGCCCTTTTGTTGGAAGGAGATGCGGATCTCCGCGTCGGGGTCGTCGCCAAATTCGAACTTGATGTTGGCGTACTGGCTCCAGATGTGGGCGAAGGGTTGCAGCCGCTCCTGGACTACCGGGTCGCCGTCCAGGAAACGCACCCGCAACGTCCGCCCGGGTTTCCACAGCTTGCCGGTCAGCGCGGCCAGGGCCTCCGGCTGGAAGTCCGGCCGCACGGTCGGTGCCAGGGTGCGGGCGGGCGGGATCTGGGGCGCGTTGATGGGGTTTTCCTCCACCGACCGGCGCATAAAATCCACCAACAGCTCAACCGGCAGCGCTCGGTCAATGCAGGCCTTGATCACTTGCTCGGACATGGTTTGCTCCTTTGGGCAGTGGGGGGTATCCGGCGGATGGGGCTGGGTAACTGAGCAGTCCCATCCCCTTCACTTGATTATATCGGCGGGGAGTTGCCCCTGTCAATCCGGTTTGTAGCGGGCCATGGCCGTGCTGCTCCATTCACCCCCGGGCTGCTTTGGGGGGGCGCGGCAAAATAAGGTACAATGGGCGAATGTTGGCGTATGGATCACACAGAGCAAGGGAATGACCATGAGTGGAATTATTTTGCCAGGCCAGGACAAAGAGCCGAAGCCCCAGGGCGGCATCGAATTACCCCGGGGATATGGCCGGCGGACCCAGGAAAAGCCCGCGGAGGCACCGGCCCCAGACACACAGCCCGCCGAGGCAGGGACCCAGGGGTCCACGGCCCCAGGTGCCTCGCCTGGTAGCCAGCCCGGCCGGCAACCCTCCGGCCGTGGCCCCGAGCTGCTCTTTCCACCCCAGGGCGCACGGGTCCAGTGTCCCTCTTGCGGCACCCCGTACGTGGTACCCGTCTTTTCCATCATCGACCTGGGCGCCAACCCGGAGCTGAAGGCCCCCCTGTTGAGCGGCCAGATCAACGTGGCCGTCTGCCCCAACTGTGGCACCGGCGGCGCGCTGGGGGCCCCACTGCTGGTCCACGACCCGGAACATCAGTTCCTGGGTGTCTACGCGCCGGCGGAACTCAACCAGCAGGACATGCAACTCCAGAAGGCCATCGGCGACCTCACCCAGGCGCTCATGCGCAAGCTGCCGCCGGAGGCCCGCAAGGGCTACCTCCTCCAGCCTCGCCAGTTCCTCGACTGGCAGAGCTTCGTGGAGAAGCTGTGGGAATTTGAAGGCGTCACCCCGGAGATGCTCCGCCGCCAGCGAGACCAGTCCGAACTGCTCCAGCGCCTCTCCCGCCTGGTGGACGACGATAAAGCCCTGGAAATTGCGCTGGAACGCAGCGCCCACCTGATCGACCAGGATTTCTTCTCCCTGCTGGATCAACTGACCCTGCTCATGCGCGGCCAGGGGCAGATGGATCAGGCCAATGCCCTGCTGAAGCTGCGGGAAAAACTGCTGGAGACCACCCCGGCTGGCCAGGAGGTGAAGGCCCGCCAGCAGCGGGTGCGCCAGCTCCTGGAGCGCATCCAGGGGGCGAAAAACCGGAACGAGCTGCTCTCCATTGTGCTGGAAGCGTGGCAGGAGCCCGACGGCCAGCAGATGGTGGGGAGCCTGGCCCTTGCTACCGGCGGCCAGCTCCTGGACTATCAGTTCCTCATGGCCCTCTCGGAGCGCATCGACGCCACCCAGGATCCAGAAGCCCGCAAACAGCTGGAAGAGCTGCGCCAGTTCATCCTGGAGATCCAACAGCAGATCGTCGCCCAGCAGCAGCAAAGCCAGGAATCGGCCGCCCAGCAGGCCCAGGCCTTGCTCCAGGAGGTGCTCCAGGCCCAGGATCCCCGGGCCGTCCTGCGGGAAAACGCGGAGCTGGTGGATGAGACCTTCCTGGCCCTTCTGGCCGCCAACCTGCAGGCCGCGGAGCGCAACAAGGCCACGGCCGCCGCACGCCGCCTGCGCCAGATCTACGAGCTGGCCCTGGAGATCCTCCAGGAGAACATGCCGGAGGAGCTCCAGCTCCTCAACGACCTGTTGACCGCGCCCGACGACGCCACCGTGCGCCGTCTGCTCAAGGAAAAGCGCTCCCTCCTGACCCGGGAGTTTCTGGACAGCCTGGCGCCCCTGGAAGCGGAGATGCGCCAGGAAGGTCGGGCCGACATCGCCGACCGCATCAAGTCCCTCCGGGGCCAGATCGCCCTCATGATGTAAGGCGACACGAGATAAGCGAGAAACTTGGGTATGTCCACTGCCACCACGCCTGCCGACTCCCCCTCTGCCCGGTCCGGAAGTGCCGACCGCCCGGAAGGGGCTCCCCTGTCGGCTGAAATCGTCACCACCGGCACGGAGATCCTGCTGGGGGAGATCGTGGACACCAACGCCGCCTGGATCGCGCAGCAGCTGCGGGAGGCTGGCGTCAACCTCTACTACAAGACCACCGTGGGCGACAACGAACCTCGCCTGCGGGGGGTGATTGAGCTGGGCCTCAGCCGCAGCGATGTGATCCTGGTCACCGGCGGCCTGGGGCCCACGGCGGACGACATCACCCGCCAGGCCATCGCCAACGCCACCGGGCGCCCCCTGGTGTTGCACGAGGGGGCCCTGGCAGCCCTCCAGGAACGCTTTGCCCGTTTCGGCGTCCCCATGACCGAAAACAACCGGCAGCAGGCCCTCATCCCGGCCGGCGCCATTTTGATCGAAAACCCGGTGGGCACCGCGCCCGGCTTCATCGTGGAGACAGAGCGGGGCACCGTCATCGCCCTGCCTGGCGTCCCCCGGGAGATGAAGCACCTCATGACCGAGACGGTCCTGCCCTACCTGCGGGCCCGCAGCGGCCACACCGGCATCATCCGGCGGCGGATCCTCCGCACGGTGGGCATTGGCGAAAGCGCCATCGACAGTCGGCTGCGGGATCTGATGGACAGCGCCAATCCCACGGTGGGCCTGGCCGCGCACATGGGGCAGGCGGACGTGCGCATCACTGCCCGGGCTGCCACGGCGGACGAGGCCGAAGCCATGCTGGACGTCCTGGAGGCCCGCATCCGGGAGCGCATCGGCGAGTTCATCTACAGCACCACGCCCGACGAACCCTTTGAGCGGGCCGTCGTCTCCCTGTTGCAGGCCGCGGGGGCCACGGTGGCGGTGCTGGAGAGTGACCCCCCTGGCATCCTGGCCCGTCGGCTCTCCACCGGGTTGGAAAGCTACCAGCCGGTGAGCGCCGCCTGGATGGTCGGCGCCCCGGATACGCCCGAACCGGTGCAGCGCGTGCTGGCCGGGTTGCCCGCGCCCCAGGAGCTGAGCGAGACGCAGGTCCAGTCGGTGGCCCAGGCCCTGCGCCAGGCCACGGGAACCACCTACGGGCTCCTCTGGCTGGGGACGGCGGGGGCGGATGAAGGCGTCTTCGGCCGCACGCCGGGCAAGACCTGGCTGGCCGTGGCCGGTCCCGGGGGCGTCACCACGGCCTCCGTCCCCTTCGGCGGCCAGGACGAATACACCCTGGTACGCATCAGCAACCAGGCGTTGGGGGTGCTGTGGCAACAACTGCGGACATCATCCTGACCCTGCTGGACCAGGCCAATCATCTCAAACAATTGCCCCGGACTGGCTGGTTGCTGGCTGGCGTGGCTGATCCGGAGTCGGTAGCCGAGCATAGCCATGCCACCGCGCTCCTGGCCCTCTTTTTGGCCGAATCCATCAACGCGGATTGGCGGGCCCAGGGGCTCAGCCAACCCCTGGCGGTGGACCGGGTGGTGCGCCTGGCCCTGATCCACGATCTGGCGGAGGCGGTCCTGACCGACCTGCCCCGGCGCAGCAGCCAGGTGTTGGGGGCGGCGGTCAAACAGGCGGCCGAGCGCCAGATCTTCCAGGAGCTTTTACAGGACCTGCCCAACGGCTCGGCCTATCTGCAACTCTGGGAGGAGTACGCCGCAGCCAGCACGCCGGAAGCCCGCCTGGTGCAGGATGCGGACAAGCTGGAAATGGTCCACCAGGCCCTCTGCTACCAGCGGCGGGGCCACCGGCACCTCCAGGAATTCTGGGAGGGCCATCGGTGGCACTACCCCCTGAGCCAGGCGCTCTTTGAGGCGCTGGACCGTGCCAGAGGGTGAGGGGGGTGATCCACACTCCGCACAGAGGCAACCATGGTGACGGGGGGTCGGCATCCTCAGATGCCGACCCAGAATAGCATCGATTATTTGTGGTTATTTTATTTGTGGACTATTCGTGGAGGCACTTGTGTGAACAGGCCGTCATGGTTGTTGGGGTCACTGCTATTTTGCGTCCTTTTTTTGCTCAGTGGCTGCCAGCAGAAGGTCTTTGTCGGTTTTCCCACGCCCACACCCACCAGCGCCCTGGCCGCGTCCATCACCGTGGTGAACGCCGAAGATGCCCCCATGCCGCCGGTGGGCCCTCGCACGGTGAACCCCTTCCTGGCCTTGCGCCGGTCCGGCGTGGGCCGCTCTTCAGCGCCCCTGGAGACCGGTGGCGGCCCGCCCTTCGACTGGCGCGAGACGGACAATTACCTGATCCTGGGCACCGACCGGCGGGATGGGTGGACCAACTGGCGCACCGATACCATCATGGTGGTGGGCCTGGATCGACGCCTGCAGCGGGCTGCCGTCCTGAGCATCCCCCGGGATCTCTACATCGAGATCCCCGGCTACGGCTGGGGACGCATCAACCAGGTGGACTACATCGGCGAGAAGGTGCTGAAGGTGGACGGCGGCGGCCCGGCCCTGGTCTCCACCGTGTTGAGCAACACCCTGGGTATCCAGACCGGGCACTGGATCCGCTTTGAGATGAATGGCTTCGTCTCTGTGGTGGATGCTGTAGGTGGGGTGACCATCCACCTGGATTGCCCCTTCTACGAGCCTATCTTCAACCTCACCACCAACTCGTGGGACTACTTCACCCTGCCCGCGGGTGAGGTGCACATGGACGGCGACACAGCCTACTGGTTCGTCCGCCTGCGCCTGCGGGAGAGCGACATCGGCCGGGCCCGGCGTCAGCGTCAGTTCCTCTGGGCCTTGCGGGACCAGGTGCTGCAGACCAACCTCCTGCCCCGGGTGCCGGAGCTCTGGCTAGCCTTCCGGGATTCCTTCACCACCGACCTCACCTTGCTGGAAGTTCTAGACCTGCTTCGCTTCGGTATCAGCCTGGATCCCGCCAACGTCCGCGCCGCGGGTATCACCCTCAAGGAGCTGCAGAGCTACACCACCGAGAATGGCGCCTCTGTGCTCATCATCGCTGACCCGGAAAAGGTCCGGGCTGTGGTGGAGAACATCTGGGATGCGCCGGCCATGGTGGACAGCAACCGGCAGGACAGCGAGCGCTGCGAGCCCATCCCCACCGGGCCACCCAACGTCACCGTGGAGGCGGTGCCCACGCCCGGCAGCACGCCTGTGCCGGATACAGCGCCCATCGACGTGCCGGGGGGGGAGAACGGCGAGGAGAACAACGAGACCATCGGCGCCGAGGGCCAGCTCGACACCGGCGGGGGCTGATCTCCCTCAGTACGTAGGTCACGCATGACTCCCCTGCAAAAAGGGCATTTTTGAACGCAAAGGCGCAAAGGTGCAAGGAACGCTCTTTTGGCACCCATGTCCGGCCGGGAGGCCGGACCTACGACCGGGTGCATTGGCGCTATACTGTACTACTCTGCCGCTGCCCAGGCCTCCCGCACCTGGGCCACGCTGGCCAGCAGCCAGCGGCGGTCACCGAAGATCTGGAGGGTGATGGTGCCGTCGTAGCGGAAGCTGCGCAGGTGTTGCAGTTCTCGCTCCAGGTGGATGCCGCCGGCCCGGGGCGCGCCCACGGGCAGGTGGTCGTCGGCGCTGCCGTCGTTGTCGCTCAGGTGGACGTGTCGGAGCCGGTCTGCCAGGGCGAAGAGGTAGTCCCGGGTCATACTGCGGGCCGTCTCCACATTGCCATGGCCGATGTCGTAGGTCAGGCCCAGGTCCGGCACCCGGCTGAAGATCTCCCGGAAATATTTGAGCTGATGGCGGTTCTGGGGGCTGTTCTCCAGGGCCACCTGAACCCCCTGCTCGGCGCCGTGCCGCACCAGGATGCTGAAGAGCTGCCGGCAGTACTCGTAGCCGGTGGCCTCGGACATGTAGGCCGGCCAACCCCGGAAGCCGACGGTGCAGAGCCGGGCGCCCACCCGTTGGGCCGCGTCGATGGTCCGTCGCAGCTCGTCCAGCGCGGCCTGGCGTACCAGGGGCGAAGGGTTTTCCACGGGCAGGTACGGGGCGGCATGGGCCAGTACCTGCAGGCCGGCGTCGGCGATGGCCCGCCCCACCGTAGACCAATCCTGGCTCTCCACCGCGGCGGTCGGCGCCTGGAAGGTCAGTTCCACGAAGTCGAAGCCCTGTTCACCAATCCACCGGATCTCCTCCAGCAGGTTGCGGCGAGGGTCATTCATTGCGCCCAGTTGCATCCATCTCTCCTTCCCTTGCATCCATCTGATGAGGCCGGGCGAACCGGCGCGCCAGCGGTGGGACAACTGTCAGCACCAGCGTGCCTAGCAGACCCGCCACCATGGCCCCCATGCCCCAACCCGGCGTTTGGGGATGGTTGTACAGCAGGCTGAACTGGGGCAGGAGTCGCAGGAAGCCGGCCACCGGCCAGACCACCGCCGCGAGCTGGAGGATGGCCACCAGGCTTCCGGTCACCCCCTGGGGGAGGAGGGCCCAGAAGGGGCTGAAGAGCAGCGCCGCGAAGCACAGCGCCATGGCCGCGGTCTGGGTGCGAAACTCGGGCGTGAGGAGCAGGCCGGGGCTCCAGGCCGGGGGCAGCATGTTGAGGGCCGCCACCCCGGCCACCAGCAGCAGGAACCCCCGGAGGGGCCAGCCGTAGCCCAGCTCCCGGCGAAAGGCCAGCAGGCTGCTGGTCAGGCTGACGGCCAGCAGGGGCAGGTAGAAACCCTCCCGCCAGAGGGTGAGGGCACCGCTGCGCACCGCGGGCAGAAACTTGACCACCTCGGCCAGGTCCAGACCGGTGATGACCAGCCCGGCCACCGGGTGGTCGATCCAGGGGCCGAAGTAGCCGGCCAGGCTCAGCAACAGGCTGAAGAGCAGCAGCCAGCGCCGGTGGCGGTTCAGGCGATCCACGGTCATGGGGTGTGGCGGCGGCTCAGGCGGATCTCCTGGCGACGGCGTCCCTCCTCGAAGCGGCGCCGCTCCTCGTCATTCTGCAGGTCCAGCGGCGGCACGGCTGTGGGGCGTAGCTGGTCGTCCAGGGCCACGTAGACAAAGTAGGCGCTGTTGGTGTGGGTGATTTCCCCCGTCAGCAGGTTTTCGGCCTCCACCCGCAGCTCCACCTCCATGCTGGTCCGGCCCACGTAGGTGATGCGCCCGTGGACCAGGAGCAATTGGCCCACGTAGACCGGCTGGTGGAAGGTGACGCTGTCCACGGTGACGGTTACCGCGGGGCGGCGGGCGTGGCGGCTGGCCACAATGCCGCCGCATTCATCACACAGCTTGAGGAGCACACCGCCGTGGACCGTGCCCAGGCTGTTGGAGTGTTCGGGCTGCATGAACTGGGTGAGGGTGAGGGCGCTGTCGGCTACGGTGCGGGGCCGCAGGTCGGTGGGTGTCATGACCACAATCCTTTCATGGCAGGACTTTCGTGTAGGCAGCGACGAGCTGTTGGGCGCTGCGTTCCCAGGTGAATTGGGCGGCGTGGGCCAGCCCGGCTTCCCGCAGGCGGATCCGTAGCTGTTCGTCCTGGGCCAGCTGCAGGATACCCTGGGCGATGCTCTCCACCTCTTCGGCGCGGACGTAGAGGGCGCCGGGGCCGCCGGCTTCGGGCAGGCAGGAGTTGTCGCCGGTGAGCACGGGGGTGCCGCAGGCCAGGGCCTCCACGATGGGGAGCCCAAACCCTTCGTATAGCGATGGGTAGGCGAAGAATTCGGCGGCGGCGTAGAGCGCGGGCAGGTCTTCGTCGGCCACGAAGCCGGGAAAGTGGACATGCTCCTCCAGGCCCAGCTCCTGCACCCGGGCGAAGATGGCGTCGTAGAGCCAGCCCTTGCTGCCGCCGATGACCAGCCGGTGGGGCAGCCGGGCCTCCTGGCGGGCCTGGTGGAAGGCCTCGATCAGGCGCACGAAATTCTTGCGGGGCTCCAGCCGGCTCAGGCCCAGGATGAAGGGGCGGTCCCCGATGCCGTAGCGCTGGCGCACGGCCGCAAGCCGGGCCGGGTCGGTGATGGGCCGGAAGCGGCTATGATCCACCGCGCCCTGGACCACGCTGATGGTCTCGGCCGGCACCTGCCACTGCCCCTGCAGGTCCCGGGCCGTGTGGTGGCTGTCGGCGATGATGTGGTCGGCCCGGCGTACGCTGCGGGGCACCACCACGTTCAGGTAGTGGTGGAGGCTGGGCAGGGCGGCATCCGGGTAGAAGAGGAAGGCCAGGTCGTGGACGGTGAGGATTTTACGGCGGGCGTTGCTGGGCGGCAGTACAAAATCGGTGGCGTGGAAAAGATCCAGCGGGCCGCCGGTGAACCAGTCCACCCGGGGCCAGGGGCAGTCCAGCCGATGCCACAGGCGCACCATGTTCCGCTCGCTGATGGGCGTGGTGTGGAGGGGCAAGGGGGCTGCCCGGCGCTCGGCATCCGTCACCCGGCCCACCACGAAGAGTCGCAGGTCGTACTCCTGCCCGTGGCCGGCAATCAGCGCCTGGACCTGTCCACGCACGATGCGGCCGATACCTGCCTGCTGGCGGATGGCCGGTGTGTAGTCGATGGCAATGGTGGTCACCTGCCCTTGAGATTTCTCCCTTCACAGCCCCCGGTAGGTCCAGAGGCGATTGGCCGTGAAGTTCCAGAAGAGGACCACGCCGATGGCAAAGAGCTTGGCCACGTTGTAGCTCACGGTAAAGGCCACGCTCTTGTGGCCGATGAAGGACATCCAGTAGGGCTCGGTCAGGTGGTGGATGGTCAGGAAGACCATCTGGTTGATGCCCAGGCCGATGAGGCTGACCGAGGCGAACTGGGCCAGTTGTCCACCCGCCTGACGCTCCCGGCTTTCCGGGAACGTCCAGCGCCGGTTCAAGGTGAAGTTCTGCAGCACCGCCGCCGTAAAGCTACAGGCGTTGGCCACGAAGAGCGGGGCGCCGAACAGTTGAATCAACAGGTTCAGGATGGTGAAGTCGGTGACCGAGCCGGCTGCACCGACGATGGCAAATTTAACGAAGCGTTTCACTTCTCTGCGGTTGGCCCGAGCCAGATCCCGCACCTGTGTGATGGTCAATCCTACTCTCCACTGGTTGCTAGTACAGCCTGGCGTAAATACCACGGCAGAAATTCCGGGTGCCCTCTGGGCGCATTACCTTTGGGTGGAACCTATCGACGAATTTCTGCCGGGATTTACCAGGCTGGTTTTCGATGTATCCGGCCGGGCCAGGTTCAACGTGGCCAGCCCGATCGCGATATGAACGTACATGCCCTGTACAAACAGGTTATCGAATACATTGTGGACCGTCAAGTGGGCCAGCATGCCCAGGATGCCTAACGCCAGGGCCGCCTGCCACCCTTCTTCGTCCCCGACGGCCAGGGCTGCCTGCCGGCGCTGCCACAGCCAGTGGGCAACCACCAGCCACAGGGCCAGGTAGGCCGTCAGCCCCAGGAGCCCGGTTTCGCCCAGCACATTCAGGTAGATGTTGTGGGCATGGCCCAGGGGATCTTCCCACAGGGGCAGACGGACCGCTGGATAGACCACGCTGTAGTTGCCCGGCCCCACCCCCAGCCAGGGGGCTCGCTCCCACATGCGCAGGGCAGCTACCCAGTGAGCCACCCGCTCCACCACCGCAAAATTTTCGTCGGTCAGCGGCTGCTGGAGCACATCGGTCAGCCCCAGGCTGGCCGGGATGTCGGCGAACCGCTGGGTCACGGAGGGCGGCAGTAGCGTCGGGTTCAGGCTCCCCACCAGCAGGGCCAGGGCCAGGCCGGCGGTTGCCACGGCCGTGGCCATCATGGTCCTGGCGCTGCGCAGGGCCACCACCACCAGGAGGCCGGCAGCCGCGCCCAGCCATCCGCCCCGGCTCCAACTGGCCATCAAGCCCGCGGCCACGATCCCAGCCGCGGCGCTGTAGAAACCAGCCGACAGCCAGGACGCCCACCCTGGCTCCAGCCAGAGGCGACGCCAGGCCCACAAAGCCAGGCTGACCGCCAGCGGCAGGGTCAGGCCCAGGTAGCCGGCATACGGGTTGGGCTGGCGAAAGCTGCCGCTGGCCCGCATGAAACGGCCCAGAATGATGAACCACTCGGGTCCGATGCCGTAATAAAATTGGTAAAGACCCAACAGCCCCTGGCCCAGGCCGCCCACCAGCAGGCCGCCCACCAGCCAGGGGGCCCGCCCCGCCGGCACCATATCCCGGATCACCAGCAGGACGGCGACAAACTCCAGCCATTTTACCACTTCTCGCACGGCCTCGCCTAACGCCGGCGCGGCCCACAGCGAAATCGAGAGGGCCCCGATGTACAGGAGTGCCCCGTAGACGGGGGGCGTGGCTTCCAGCCGCAGGCGCCGGCGTCGGCTGCCGTCCGCCAGCCAGAGGCCCACGGCCAGGGCCAGCAACAGATCCGTGAGGGTGGCCGGGCCTACCCGCTGGCCGCTGGTCACCGGGAGCGCCGCGGCCAGCAGCACCCATATCAGCCAGGGGTGGCGCACCAGGCCAAAGGCCACCCCGGCCCCACCCGCTGCCAGAGCCACGGGCGCCAGGGGGAACCAGGCCAGGCCGGCTGCCAGGGCCACCAGGGCCGCCAACCCGACCATGCGTCGAAGGACGGTCCTGTCGTCGCGGAGACCCCGAAGGCCGAGAGGATTGCCAGGAAGAAATCTGGCAAAATCGGTGTTCATCGAGAATGGGCGGCGGGCACCGGCGCACCTGTGGGCGTGACCGGGAAGATGGGCTCCCGGTGGGCCCATCCCCGCACCTGGTTGACGTCCTCGATGTCGTGGGCAGCCAGCCACGCGGCCATCTCGTCTCGGATCTGGCTGATGGCGTCCGGCCCCCGGTAGTAGATGGCGCTGCCCACGCCCACCGCGGTGGCCCCGGCCATGAGCATTTCCAGCGCGTCCGTCCCGGTGGTCACACCCCCCGTGCCGATGATGGGCACCTCCGGGCAGGCCTTGCGCACGTCGTAGACACACTTGAGCGCGATGGGTTTGAGCGCGGGGCCGCTGAGGCCGCCGCTGCGGTTGGCCAGGATGGGCTGGCCGCTTTCCACGTCCAGCACCAGGCCGGGCATGGTGTTGATGGCGCAGATGGCATCCGCGCCTGCCTCCACCACGGCCCGGGCGATGCGGGCTACGCTGGGCACGTTGGGCGCCAGTTTGACGATCACCGGGATCTCCTGCTCTGCCACGGCCCGCTTGACCTGGTCGGTCACCTCGGCCGCGCTGTCGGGCGAGCCGGCGAAGGGTTCGCCAAATTCGCTGGCCACGTTGGGGCAGGAGATGTTCACCTCCAGGAAGTCCGGCTGGGCCTGGGCCACCGTCGCGGCCACCTGGGCAAACTCCTGGGGCGTGCCGGCAAAGATGCTGGCGATGAGGGGGACGCCCAGGGGCTCCAGCTGCGCGCGGGCCTGGGCCAGCAGCGTCGCCTCTGCCTCCGCGCCAGGATTGGCCAGGCCGATGGCGTTGATCAGCCCATGGCCCCAGTCCAGGCAGGACGGGTTTACGTGGCCGGCCCGGGGCACCGGCCCACAGCTCTTGGCGGTCACCGCGCCACAGCCGGCCCGGGCCGCCCGGACCAGCAGGCTGACCGTGGTGCCCCAGATGCCGCTGGCCAGCACCAGGGGCGTGGGCAGGCTACGTCCCAGCAGCTCCACTGTCAGGTTGGGCATGGTTCATCCTCCCCGGATGTAGTTCAACACCTCGTCCCGCTTGGCTGGGGAGAGCTGTCCGGCAGCCGTCAGCACGTCCAGCATCTCCCGCAAGGTGAAAACGCTGTGGGCCCGAACCCCGGCAGCCGCCAGGTTTTCTTTGCCGCCCTGTTCCCGGTCGATGAGGACGATGGCGTCTTCCACCACCAGGCCGGCCGCGCGCAGCTGTTCTACACTCTGGAGGATGCTGCCGCCGCTGGTGATCAGGTCCTCGATGACCACGACTTGCTCACCAGGTTGCCAGCTCCCCTCGATGGCTTTGCCCAGGCCGTGGCCCTTGGCTTCCTTGCGGGTGTAGATCAGGGGGCGGTCTGCCGCCAGGGCCACCGCAGTGGCAATGGGCAGCGCGGCGTAGGGGATACCGGCGATGCGGTCACAGGTCAGGCCGTTCAAGAGGTCGGCATAGGCCGCAGCCGCCTGGGCCAGGAGGGAGGGCCGGCTCACCAGCAGCCGCAGGTCGATGTAGAAAGGAGAACGGCGGCCGCTGGCCAGGGTGAAATCCCCAAACTGGATGGCCCCCAGGGAAGCCAGCTCCAGGATCAGCTGCTGGAGCTGGGGCCGCATCTCGCCGGATGGAGCTCCTGATGTGGGGGCGGTGGCCGCGCTCTGGTGGGTCGCCCGCACCCGGTTGATCTGGTCCCGCAGGTTCTGGGCCGCAGCCCGGGGATCCTCGGCCAGGCAGATGCCCCGGCTGCTGTTGATGATCAGGCCCGCGCCGTCCGCCCGCAGGCCGGCCCGCAGGGTCCCCTCCAGGTCGCCGCCCTGGGCGCCGATGCCCGGCACCAGGAACCAGGCCCGGGGGGCCACCTGGCGGATGGCCTGAAACGTCTCCGGGTAGGTGGCGCCCACCACCAGCCCCACGTTGGGTGACCAGTGGACCGCGGCCCGGGCCACGTGGATGTAGAGGGGCTGGTTGGGCTCCCGGTCCAGGGTACGCCAGTCCGCAATTTCCAGGTGTTGGAACTCCCCGGCGCTGGGGTTGGAGGTGTGGCAGAGGACGAAGAGGCCCTTGCCCTGGTAGGCGGCAAAGGCGTCGATGCTGTCCCGGCCCAGGTACGGGCTCAGGGTCACCGCATCGGCCCGGAACTGTTCGAAGCAGGCCCGGGCGTAGGCCGCGGCAGTGCTGCCAATATCCCCCCGCTTGGCGTCCAGGATGACCGGGATCTCCGGCGGGATCAGGGCCAGGGTCTGGCGCAGCAGCTCCAGGCCGGGCGTTCCCAGGGCTTCGTAGAAGGCGATGTTCGGCTTGTACGCGCAGACCAGGTCGGCGGTGGCTTCTACCACGGCCCGGTTCCACTTTAGCAGGCCGGCGATGATGTCACCGTCTGCTGAGGCGTAGCGGGGTGGCATCTGCTCGGGGACGGGATCCAGGCCCACGCAGAGCAGGCTCTGGTTCTTCTCGCTGGCAGCCGTCAACTTCTCCCAGAAATTTGACACGGCATCCTCCCAACCCGTCACAATCTGTTACACCGTGTTATGTTACACCGTGTTATGTTACACCGTGTTATGTTACACTGTTACACTGTGTTATGTTGCACCGAGGCGGGCTGCTGTGGGGTGAAGACCAGCTCCAGGTGCCAGCCATCCTGGCCATGGGCGGAGCGGGTCAGCCAGACCCCGGCCGGCGGCAGGGGGTTGCGGTTGTCGAACTGGTTCTGGTATTGGGCCAGGAGCCCGGGGTCGACGCCCAGCTCTTCCAGCAGGACCCGGATGGGGCCGCCGTGGGTGACCAGCCCGATGGGGCCGCGGCGGGCGCTTTCGGTGCAGGCCTCTTCCCAGAAGGCCCGGAAGCGGCTCAGGACTTCCTCCGCGCTTTCACCCAGGCGCCATTCGGCGATGGCTTCTTCCTCAAAGACGGGGATGCCGGCCACTTCCGCGGCCAGGGCGGCGGTGTGCCGGGTGCGCTCCAGGGGGCTGGCGTAGAGGCGGGTGATGCCGACTTCCTGGAAGAACTGGCCCAGCAGCCGGGCCTCGGCCTGGCCCTGGGGGGTGAGGGGTGGCCCGGGCGGCACATCGTAGCGGATGTCCCGTCGACTCCAGTCGGGGGTGGCGTGGCGGGCCAGGTAGACGATGGCATCGGGCATGGGCAATCTCCTGCGGATGAACGTTGTGACCGGCGATTGGCACAAAGTGACCGGCGATTGGCACAAAAAATTCGTGTGTTTTCATCGCTCCGCCAGGAAGCCAGGCGCCCCCGTGTCACCCAGAGCGTCCTGCTTACCGCTGCTGCCTTCCGGCCCTGACGGGGTTCACAGTGCTCTGCCGCACAGGACCCAGCCCCTGACGAAGCGATGGAAACACACGAATATCCAGTTGGCGTGTCCTGGGCTTTTGTAAATCCCGGCAGAAGGACCGCATCTCCCTGGAGGGAAACCTTCGGCGAATTTCTGCCGCAGCACGGACTCAGGACACCAGGACAAAAAAGGCGGAGAGGGAGGGATTTGAACCCTCGAGGGCTGTTAACCCTACGAGCTTTCCAGGCCCGCGCACTCGGCCAGACTATGCGACCTCTCCGTGTATCGATTGGATACAGCCCGGTCGGGAACTGCATCCAGCATGATTATACCGGAGACCCCCGCCGGAGGCAAGTTTTGGACGGTGTGGAGGTTTCGTGGATGGAAATGGGGCTCGCGGCTGTACAGGCTGCTCCCTGGGGCGCCCCAGGGAGCAGCCTCTTTTTCACACACCCACCCGCCGGAAGTAGCCGGCCAGGGCCGAGACCAACCCGTCCAGGGTGTGCTCTGCCGGCACCACGTCCACGTGCAGGCCGTAGCTCTGGGCCATGGCTGCAGTGATGGGTTCGATGCAGGCCACGCACACGTGGTCCAGCATGGCCAGGTCGCCCCCTTCGTAGCGCAGCCGGCGGGCAAAGTGGCGCACATTGTTGGCGCTGGTGAAGGTGATGGCGTCCACCTTGCCTTCCCACAGCATGACCGGCACCTCGTCACCACCCTGGCCCAGCCGGTCGTGGCAGGCCACCACGGTGACCACCGTGGCACCGGCTGCCTCCAGGGCCCGGTCGATGGGCATCTTCAAGGTGGCCGCCCGAGGCCAGAGGATGCGGGCGCCGGCCAGGGGCTGCATGGCCGCCACCAACTCCTCCGGCGTGTCGGTCTCGGGCACCCGGTCCACGTCCACGTGGAGCATCTCCCGCGCCGCCAACCGGGTGTTGGCCCCCTGGGCTGCCACCTGCACGCCGGCCAGGGCATCCTCGGGCAGCCCCAGTGCCTCCAGCCGTTGGGCCAGCATGATGGCCGCGCTGGCCGTGTTCAGGACCAGCCAGTCGAAGGCACCCTCGGCTGCATCGCGCACGGCCTGGTCCAGGGTTTCCACATCTGGCGGTGGTGCAATCTCCTCGCAGGGGTAATAGACGACTTCCGCGCCCAGCTCCTGGAGCAGGGGCCCCGGGGTATGGGCCTCATCGGGCGCGCGGGCGATGGCCACCCGGATGCCTCGCAAGGTGGCGCTGCCTGGACTGTGCTGGCTGGTGACGGTTTCCATGGTTCTTCCCTCCTCCTGAAAGAGATACCTGCGAACGGTGTTTCAAAAGGGCAGGGGCTCGCCTTCCTGGGCGGTCCGTGCCCGGTATAGCTCCTGGAGGCGACGGGTGAGGGGGCCGGCGACCCCGTCGCCGATGGTGCGGCCGTCCACCGCCAGCACGGGCGTGAGCTCGCCGATGGTGCCGGTGGTGAACATCTCGTCTGCGCTGTAGACTTCGGACAGGGAGATGTTGCGTTCCTGCAGGGGGATGCCGTGGCTGCGGGCCAGTTCCATGACGATCCCCCGGGTGATGCCCGGCAAACAGCTGTCGGCGTGGGGCGTGAGGAGGGTGTTGCGTTTGACCAGGAAGACGTTGGTAGCGTTGGTTTCGGAGACGTAGCCGTGGACGTCCAGCATGAGGGCATCGTCGACGCCGGCCACGTTGGCCTCGATCTTGGCCAGGATGTTGTTGATCAGGTTGTTGTGATGGATCTTGGAGTCGATGCACTGGGACGAGTTGCGACGTACGGCGGCGGTGATGAGGCGAATGCCCTCGGCCCGGTAGATGGGTGCCTTCCACTCGGCCAGCACGATCAGGCAGGGACCGTACTGGTTCAGGCGGGGGTCCATGCCGGAGGTCACCTTCTTCCCCCGGGTCAAGGTCAGGCGGATGTGGACGCCGTCCCGCATGCCGTTGGCCTGCAGGGTGCGGAAGATGGCCTCTTTGATCTCGGCCCGGCTGGGGATCTCCTGGAAGGCCATGGCCCGGGCCGAATCCATGAGTCGGTCCAGGTGGGCGTCCAGGGCGAAGATGCGCCCGTTGTAGACTCGCAGCCCTTCCCAGACGGCATCACCGCCCTGGACGGAGCTGTCGAAGACGGAGACTTTGGCCTCGTCCCGGGGCACCAGTTGGCCGCCCACATAGACCAGGATATCGGCATTGCGGGGATCGGGAAGCTGGGGCATCATGTTGACTCCTTCGTCGTGGATCCTGGGTGTATTGTATCATTTTTATCTCAAGGCCGCTACACATCCTGCTACCTGGGGTATGGCAGGCGCGGCAGGCAGCGCCCCTACGGCGGCGTCCGATGGGCGAACTCCGTTTTGGGCCAGCTCGGGAGGTGCAGCTTCCATACCCCACGGATGCTGCCGTAGGGAGCTCTCCCGTATGGAAACGGGACCTGGCCTACCCATCCGCCCGGATGGCCACGGCTGCCAGCATGTCGTAGTGGGGCCGGCATTCTTCCAGCAGAGGGCGCAGACGCTCGGGGAAGGGCGTTTTTTTGGCGCGATAAGGCAGGAAGCCGGTGGAGCGGTGAACATTGTGGTACCAATATTGGGCCCAGATACCGTCCTCGGGTCGGGGGCCGGCCGGCCAGGTGAGCATGGCCTCCTCAAAGGGGATGCCCAACCGTTGACATAAGACACTGAGAACCCGGCGGGGATCCAGCAGGAGCTGGCGCGCGTCCAGCACAGGCGGATCCTGGCCCAGGGCCCGCAGCTCGTGGTAGAGTTCCGACTGGATGGCCAGGCCCGTATCCCGCAGGGTGGGCTCCGCCAGGTTCTCGGCCAGGGAGGGCAACATCTCCACCGGGTCTCGAATCAGCAGGACGTTGACCGTCTGGGCCAGAAAGCCGCGGTCCACGCCCTGGAGATGGTGAGCCATCTGCTTGAGGAAGAGGATGGGCCGGTCGCACGGCCCCAGGATCACCTCCCGGATGACCGTCTCTGCATCGGTACACATGTGGGCCATGACCTCCGCCGCGCCGGGGTGGGGCGCGCCGCTGACCCGCAGGTAGTGGCCGTAGAGGGGCTCGTCCACCACCCGGGTGTCGCTGCGCTGGGCGAAGGCGTACATGAGCGCGGTGGAGACATTCCGGGGGCCCGACCAGACGTTAATGCGCATTGTGGACATGGTTTACTCTTTTCCTCGTTGACTCAAAAGGAGCAGTTGGATGCGTGCATCACCCATCACCTTGCAGGACATCTACCTGGCCCGCCAGCGCATCGCACCCCACACCCGGCGGACGCCTCTGGTCTACAGCTCCGCGCTCTCCCAGGGAGAAAGCCAGATCTACCTCAAGCTGGAGACCGTCCAGCCCACCGGTTCGTTTAAGATTCGGGGCGCAGCCAACCGGCTCCTCCAGCCGGACGCGGCTGCCGGCGTGGTCACCGTCTCCACGGGCAACCACGGCCGTGCCGTGGCCCACATGGCCCGGCGGCTGGGGCTGCGCGCGGTGGTCTGCGTGCCGGAGCAAGTTCTGCCCCACAAGGTGGCGGCCATGCGGGAGCTGGGCGCGCAGGTGGTCGTCCACGGACAGAGCCAGGAGGAGGCCGAAGCCCACGCCGCGGATCTGGCCCAGGCTGAAGGGCTCACCCTGGTTTCGCCCTTCGATGACCCCTGGGTGATCGCCGGCCAGGGGACCATCGGCCTGGAGCTGCTGGAGGAGCTGCCCCAGGTGGACACGGCGGTCATCCCCCTGTCCGGCGGTGGGCTCTTGGGCGGGATCGCCCTGGCCCTGAAGGCGGCCAACCCGGCCATCCGGATGGTGGGCGTCTCCATGGAGCGGGGCCCGGTGATGGTCCGCAGCCTGGAAGCCGGCCACCCGGTGCAGTTGCCCGAGGAGCCCACCCTGGCCGACAGCCTCATGGGCGGCATCGGGCTGGAGAATCGCTACACCTTCCGGCTGGTGCAGGCCCTCATGGATGAGGTGGTGTTGCTTTCAGAACAGGAGATTGCCGACGCCATGGTTCACGGGCTGCGGGCAGAGCATCTGGTGGTGGAAGGGGGCGGCGCGGTGGCCATGGGCGCGGTGCTGCACCGGAAGATCGCCCGGCCCGGCCGGCACGTGGCCGTGGTGGTGAGCGGCGGCAACGTGGATCCGGATCTGTTGGGGCGCCTCCTGACGGGAGATCCCCGCTAGCCGCCCAGTTCCCCGATCTGCTGGGCGGCCAGGTCCCGCAGGTTGCCGGCGGGCACCAGTTCCAGGCACTTCTGGAAGTCGGCCAGGGCTTTGTCGATCTCGCCCCGGTTGCGGTAGACCAGCCCCCGGCCATAGTAGGCGATGGCGAAGTCCGGCACCAGCTCGATGGCCTTGTTCAGGTCCGCCAGGGCCTGGTCGCTCTCGCCCAGGTTGTTGTAGGCATTGCCCCGGTTGACGTAGGCGATGGCCAGGGTTGGATCCCGTTCGATGGCCGCGGTGAAGTCCTCGATGGCCTTCTGGTTTTCCCCCTGGGCAGCGTAGGTATTGCCCCGCATGAAGTAGGGCGCGGCCAGCTGAGGCTCCAGCTGGATGGCCTGGCTGTGGTCGGCCAGGGCCTCGTCGTAGCGGGCCAGCTCCCGGTAGAGGTTACCCCGGTTCAGGTAGGCGGGTGTCAGGGACGGCTCCAGTTGGATGGCCTGGGTGTAGTCGGCGATGGCTTCCTCTGTGCGGCCCAGGCGCTGGTACACGTTGGCCCGGCTCAGGTAGGCCGAGGCCAGCTCTGGATTCAGGGCGAGGACCTGGTCGTAGTCGGCCAGGGCGTTTTCATACTGGCCCTGGCTGCTATAGAGGTTGCCCCGCTCCAGGTAGGCCGTCACCAGCTCCGGGTTTCGCTGAATGGCCTGGGTGTAGTCGGCCAGGGCAGAGGCGGGCTCTTGCTGGGCGGCGTACACCCGGCCCCGGTTCACGTAGGCGATGGCCAGCTCCGGCTGCAGCTCAATAGCCCGGGTGTAGTCGGCCAGGGCTTCGTCCAGCATTCTCTGGTTCTGGTAGAGGTTGCCCCGGCCCAGGTAAGCGGCGGCCAGGGTGGGGTCCAGGGTGATGGCCTGGGTGAAGTCGGCGATGGCGGCCTCTTGATCGCCCAGGGCGCTGTAGGCGTTGGCCCGGCTCAGGTGATGGCCGGCATCTCCGGGGGCCAGCTCGATGGCCCGGGTGTAGTCGGCGATGGCCGCGGCCCAGTTTCCCTGTTCTTCGTAGAGGTGGGCCCGGCTGGTGTAGGCGTTGATCCAGTCGGGCTGGAGCTCGATGGCCCGGGTGTAGTCGGCCAGGGCCTGTTCCGCTTCACCCTGGGCGGCGTAGACGGCCGCCCGGCTGTAGTGCGCGGCGGCGTTGGTGGGCTCCAGCTCAATGGCCCGGGCATAGTCGGCCAGGGCCTGCTCGTAGGCGCCCTGGCTCCAGTGGAGGCCGGCCCGGCTGACGTAGGCGCCGGCGTTTTCCGGCTCCAGCTGGATGAGCCGGGTGTAGTCGGCGATGGCCTGCTCCACCTGCTTCAGGCCCTGGTAGGCCTGGGCCCGGCCGTTGTAGGCGCTGACCCGGTCTGGATCCAGTGCCAGGGCCTGGGTAAAGTCGGCCACGGCTTCAGTCCACTGTTGCGCGGCCAGGTGGGCGTTGCCTCGGCGCACGTAGCCGTTGACGTCCTCGGGGGCGGCGGCGATGGCGGCGCTGTAGTCGGCCAGGGCGGCGTCCAGGTCTCCCTGGGCTTCGTAGGCCTGGCCCCGGGCCAGGTAGGCGGCAGCCTGATCGGGATCCAGTTGCAGCGCGGCGGTGAAGTCCTGGATGGCTTCGGCCCACTGGCGGGTGGCCAGGTAGGCGTTGCCCCGCTGGAGGTAAGCGGCCAGGTTCTGGGGATCCAGCTCCAGCAGGCGGGTGTAGTCGGCGATGGCGTCCTGGTGGTCGCCCTGGTCTGCATAGATGCGCCCCCGGCTGGCGTAGGCGGTGGTGAGGGAGGGGTCCAGGGCCAGGGCGCGGCTGTAGTCGGCCAGGGCCAGCTCCAGGTTGCCCTGGTCCCGGTAGGCGTTGGCCCGGTTGACGTAGGCGTTGGCGTTGTCCGGTTCCAGGGTGATGATTTGCGTGTAGTCGTCGATGGCGGCGTCCAGCGCCTGCTGGCCGGCCAGCAGGCGGGCCCGACTCTCGTAGGCACCGGTCAGGGAGGGATCCAGGGCGATGGCCTGGTCGTAGTCGGCCCGGGCCAGTTCCGTCTGGCCCTGGGCAGCGTAGAGGTTCGCCCGGCTGAGGTAGGCGGCCGCGTTGCTTGGGTCGATGGTGATGATGGCGCTGTAGTCGGCCAGGGCGTCGTCCCAGTGTTCCAGTTTCTCGTGGAGGCGGGCCCGGCTGTTGTAGGCGTGGATGTGGGTGGGCGCCAGCTGGATGGCCTGGCTGTACTCGGCCAGGGCGCGGGCATCTTCCCCCAGCGTCTCAAAGATGCGGCCCCGTTCCACGTAGACGTTGGCGTCGTCCGGCTCCAGGGCGCCGGCCCGGGAGAGGTCAGCCAGGGCTCGTTCGTAGTCGCCCAGGGCGGCGTAGGCCAGCCCCCGGTTCAGGTAGGCCAGGGCCAGCTCTGGATCTTGCTCGGTGGCCTGGTCGTAGTCGGCGATGGCCCGCTCGTAGTCGCCCAGGGCGCTGTAGGCGTTGCCCCGACCCAGGTAGGCGGCAGCGAAGTGGGGATCCAGGGCCAGGACCTGGTCAAAGTCGGCGATGGCTTCGGGCAGCGCGCCCTGGTTGGCCCGCTGGATGGCCCGGCTGTAGTATTCGCTGGCACTTTGGGGGGGCGATTCTAGGGCCGTCTCCACCGGCCGGACCGGGGCGCAGGCTGTGAGCAGGCCCAGGGCAGCCAGGATGAGCGCCTGTATCAGGGCCTGCCGAATGGTGGATTTTGACATGGCTTCACTCCTTCCCGCCGTTCTTCGTCCGCTGGCCGTGGAGGGTCACCACCAGCCGGCGGGCGCCGCCCCGACGGCGATGCTCGCACAGGTAGATTCCCTGCCAGGTGCCCAGGTTTAGCCGGCCCCGGGTGATGGGAATGGAGAGGCTGGCGCCGATGAGCACGGCTTTGATGTGGGCCGGCATGTCGTCGGGCCCTTCGTAGGTGTGGGTGTAGTAGGCGGCGCCCTCCGGTACCAGTCGGTCGAAGTGGCTCTCCAGGTCCGCCCGCACTTCGGGCTCCACGTTTTCGTTGATGGCCAGGGAGGCCGATGTGTGCTGGATGAAAAAGTGGGCGATGCCCACCTGGAAGTCGGCCAGTTCGGGTAGCGCGCTCAGGACTTCCCCGGTGATCAGGTGGAAGCCCCGGGGCTTGGGCGTCAGGACGATTTCTTTTTGAATCCAGGCGGTCTCTGGGTTCATGGACAACTCCCCTGCAAAAAGGGCATTTTTAAACGCAAAGGCGCAAAGAAACGCAGGAGAACGTAACTCGAATCAGCGTTCATCTGCGTGGGTTAGCGTCCTCATTTGACCTTTGTGCAGTAGAGCCATGGACAACTCCAACGACAACCACAGATTTCACAGATGCACGCAGACACAGTAGGTCCGGTTTCCATACGTGACCGCTTGTCCGGTATGGAAAGCAGACAAGCGGCATCATGAGCGCCATTTCTCAAGACAATCCAACGATGGTAGCCCAATTAGATAGACGAAAACCGGGCCGGCAAAGTGCGGTGGATTTGGCTGTGCTGCGGTGTCCCAGGCGGCAGGGGAGAGGGCTGCCCGGCGGTCAGGTGGACGACCAGCGCAGCAAATACCAGCGAGAGGGCATGCGGTCCCCCTGCCCCTGGAGCATTTGGACCACGGTCAGGTGGGGGCCGAAGAGCGCCTGGACCTCGCCCGGGGCCATGCCCCGCACCGGCCCGTCTGTCCCCGCTTCTGCCGGGCGGTCGAAGGCGTAGAGGTGGTAGTAGCCGCCGGGGGCCAGGTTGTCCACCACGCCCTGGGCATAGGCCGGGCGCCGGTCCAGGGGCAGGCCATGGAGGCAGCCGATGTCCAGGATGTAGCAGGCGCCGGCCGCGTGCAGGGGCAGGCGGCTGACATCCGCCTGGACCAGTTGCAGCCGGGGAAGGAGGGCGGCCTGGCTGCGGCGAATCCGCTGGAGGGCCATGTTCAGGGCCCGGCCCGAGTAGTCGAAGCCCAGCACCCGCAACCCCTGACGGGCCAGGAACGCCACGTTGGTGCCGGTGCCGCAGCCCAGGTCCAGGGCCAGGCCTCCGTTGCCGGGGCCGTGCTCCTGCCAGAAGGCCACCACCTCCGGCGGGGTGATCCCCGTGTCCCACGGGCGGGGACCCTGCCGATAGCGTTCTTCCCAATGGGCGCGCAGTTCATCCATGATGGCATTCTGGTCGGTGCTGCTCATCCTCCGTACTCGTCGTAGTAATCGGCCAGGGCCGCCTCTACCACCTGGAGCGCGTGTTCACAGTCGTAGACCCGCTCTACCGTGAGCTGGGACTGCTCCCCGGGGACCATCTTGTAGGTGGCGAAGTAGTGGCGCAGCCGCTCTACGAGCACCTCCGGCAGGTCGGAGATGTCCCGGGCCTTGCCCCAGACGTTGTCGTTCTGGAGCACGGCGATGATCTTGTCGTCGGCTTCGCCGCCGTCGTTGACGTCCAGCCCGCCCACCACCCGCGCGGTGACGATCACCTCGGAGCGGTTGATGGGCCGCTCGCTGAGGACGCAGATGTCCAGGGGGTCGCCATCGCCCCGGTTAGCCGTGCTGGCCAGGGCCGCTACCCGGCGGTCGCAGTAGGTGCGGGGGATGAAGCCATACAGGGCGGGCGGCTGGGAGGAGCTGCGCTGGGGGCGGTCCACCCGCAGGTAGCCGGTGGTCTTGTCGATTTCATACTTGACCAGGTCGAAGGGTGTGATCTCGATATAGGCATGGACGATGGACGGCGGATTGGGGCCGGGCTCCAGGCCATGCCAGGGGTGGGGGCGCCAGCGGTAGAAGGGAGGCGGGAATTTCATGGTCTTGCCTGCTTTCTTGTAGACGACTGATGAACGGTGATTGGGTGACTTGGTCATTGGGTGATTGGGCTATGGCCGCAGGATCAGGGTGCCCCATTCGGTGGGGTTGTCGTGGGTGGTGCGACGGGGGGAGGCCGATGCCACCGTCTCCTGGGCCGGCTGGTCACCGTCGTTGTCGTTGATGCTGACATTGAAGCCGAAGCGACTGCCGCCGGCGGGGGGCGGGTCCCCCAGGCCGAAGACGTACCAGGGGATGAGCAGCTCCACCTGGTAGCCCTGGCCGGTGACGGCTACTGCGCCGGGGATCTCCAGGGGGCCTTCCTGGTCCAGGGGTAGCCAGCGATAGGCCCGGATCTGATCCAGCCCGGGGCCAAAGCTGACGCCGATCTGGTAGTCGTCGCCGTCGGCCTGGGGATTGCTAAAATCCGCCAACAGCTCCCGGTCCAGGTGGATCTCCAGCCCGTCGCCCTGCCACATATCTGTCCCCGCGGGGCCGCTGCGGTACTGGTCGTCGACCACCCGGACGCCCAGGTAGAGGCCCTGTTCCGACCAGGCCACCTGGAAAGTTCCGGCCAGATCCATGGGGCCGCCGTAGCGGTCGGCGCCGTGGACCACCGCGGTGATGGGAAACTGGGGGGTGGACCACTCGTTGAACTGGCCATCCAGCACCACCGCGGCCAGGGGGTCCGCGGGGAAGACCCCGTGGCCCGCGGGCCGGGCTATGGGGCGGGTGGCTTCTGGGGGCGCGGCCAGCGAGTTTTCGCCGGTTGCCTCTCGCCAGCGTCCGTCCACCGTGGCCACCAGTTCGATGGGCACCCAGTCCGGCGCGGTGGCGTGGTTGTAGAGCTGGTCGGCCGTGCAGGAGGGGACCGGCGAGCTGGCCAGGATGAAGCCCCCTTCAAAGTCCTGGATGGCGGCACAGAAGCCCTTTTCGGCCTCCACCGCCCACCCCAGGCCGGCAAAGACGTCGTCCCGCAGGCCCCAGATGTAGCCGAACCCGCGAATGGGCGCCTGGAGGCCCGGAGGCGGCGCGGCCCGCAGGGGAACTGTCCGCCCGTTCCAATGTTCGTCCACCGGCTGCCAGGAGCCGTCCTGGTAGAAGACATAGACCCGGTTGGTGTCGTTGCGCCACAGCATGCTGCCCCGTTCGAAGCGCTGCCAGGCCGCCCACTCCACGTGCAGGCCACTCCGGGGGCAGCCCAGCCGCTCCCGGGAATAGAGGGCAGCGAAGCGGGCTTCCACCGCCTCCCGACAGGTCACCGCGGTGGGCGTCACGGCCGGGGATGGAGTGGCGCTCTGGGTCGGGGAGACGCCCGGGGCCGTGGGCTGGGCGCTGGGGGACGGCGAGGTCAGGGCAGGGACGGTGGGGATGGCGGTGGCTGTGACCAGGGTTACCGTGCTGGCTGGGGCCGGCGAGGGGCCCAGGCGTCGGACAATTTGGGTGTAGGCCAGTCCCACCAGGCCGATGAAAAGCACCATGAAGGCGAACGCCAGAATCCAGAGCCAGAGACGCCGCCCTGAACCCCACCCCGTTTCCTCTTCTTCGTCGACAATTTCGAAATCATCGGGTCGGGACACGTGATTTTTCCGTGAATCTGGGGGGGACGCGTGGGGGCTGCCTGGTACATGGTGCGCGGTGCGTCACGCATCCCCGGTTTCTCCTGGCAGCTTCGGATTATAGGCCCTTTTGAGGTCGTCGTCAATTGGATCGGAGACGGCGAGGGCTGTCATCCGTGCGATCAGGTGCCATGGGGACGTAGGGCGGGTCTCCGGCCCGCCGTGGGTGGCCGGATCTGCGGGGTACCGGGGGGCGTGGGGGAAGGTTGGCGACAGCGGACGGGCACGGGGACCCCGTCGTAGGCGCAGCTCGTAGCTGCGCATCCGTCGCCCTCCCTTCACCCGCCTGGGTATGGCACCATCGGGCGGCCGAGGGCCGCCCCTACGGCAAGGGACGTCGCCCGCGTGGTTGGGAACAACGGGGACGTAGGGCGGGTCTCTGGCCCGCCGTGGGTGGCCGGATCTGCGGGGTACCGGGGGGCGTGGGGGAAGGTTGGCGACAGCGGGC
>NZ_VIGC02000031.1 GCF_006569185.2 Litorilinea aerophila
TCTCTTCCAACGCACCCTTGCCATTCCAGCCGCCCTGACCAATCAACGTCTGGAATGACACGATGTGCTGATGGTTTTCAGTTGTTAAGGTTCTCAATTCCCAACACGATGTGCTGATGTACGACAAGTAGGCAGTAGGCAGGAGGAGGGGGTCAGGCGGGGACTTCAGTGGGTGGGGAGTCCTCGTCCGTGGGGAGGAGCCAGATGGGGCCGAAGGTCTCCGTCTGGCGGGCTTCCAGCTCCCGGCGCTTGATCAGTTCCAGGACGGCCAGGAAGGTGACGATCACTTCCATGCGCCATGAACTGTCGGCCAACAGTTCGTGGAAGGCCAGCCCAACTCGCCGACCTTCCTGGCGGCTCTGCTGCCGACAGGCCGCCAGCCGGGCGCGGACATCGGCGATCTTTTCAGCCACGGTGATGGCGTAGGTGTGGACCCGCGGCGCGGGCGGTTCCACCGGCATGCGCTCCAGGGCCCGGCGCAAGGCGGCGTGGAGTTTTTCCAGCCCCACCGGCTCCAGGACAGGCGGCGAGGCGGCCCCGCTGCCCACCAGGACAGCCTTGGGCACGGGCGCGGTGCGGGCGTAGGCCCGCAGCCCCTGTTCTTCCCGCTCCCGCAGGGTCGCGGCCACCTGTTTGAACTGACGGTAGGCCAGCAGCTGACGTACCAGGGCGTCCCCCGGGTTCTCCTCTTCTTCCTCATCCCCGGCGGGCGGCTGGGGCAGCAACGCCCGAGACTTGATGAAGAGCAGGCGCGAGGCCACCACCAGAAAATCGGCCAGCGCGCCCGGCTCGATCTCCTCCAGCTGCTGCAGGGTCTGCAAATACTGGTCGGTTACCGCCACCAGGCTCACCTCGCTGATATCCAGCTCCTGGCGCTCGATCAGGTGCAGGAGCAGCTCCAGCGGGCCCTGGAAGACAGGCAGATGTACCGGATAGGCGGCGCCCAGCGGGTGGGGAATGGCGATGGACACGGCTAGAAATCCACGTCAAAGGAGCGGAAGCGGCGCCCCAGGTTGGCCAGCTCCGCCAGGATGCGGCTGGTCTCCTCTTCATCCCGGCCTGCAATGCGTTCCACCTTGCAGCCGCTGGCCCGCAGCAGCTTCTCCTCTGCCGCGCTGATGCCCGCCTCGTTGCCCACGATGGTCACATACTCCGCGTTGCGCGCGTCCTGGACGCTGAAGCCGATGGTGGGGCGGAAGCGGACCACGTAGCTGATGGCGTTGACCAGATCCTGGCGGGCCATGGGGCCGGGGTACGGGCGCTGCCAGAAGAGCATGTAGTGGCGGATGGTCTTGACCCCCACGCCGGACTGGACCTGCTCGATCCGCTCCCAAAGCATGTCCCGCCAGCGGTTGCCCTGGGTCCATTCGCTGCCTGGGCAGACGGTGTTGTTGTCCGGGAACTCCCGGTGCCCCCACACCCGGGCCAGGGGGATGTTCAGCTCCTGCATGAGCCAGGCCACCAGATGAGCGCCGGCCCGGAGCTGGGCGGTGGTGGGCACCCGGCCGTTCATGAAGCTGCCGGCGAAGACCACGCCCACCGCGTACATGTTGTGGCGGTAGACGTGATAGCTGGCCGTCTCCAGGTAGTTGGTCTGGTCGATGGTGCCGTCGGCATGGATGAAGAAGTGATAGCCGATGCCCGGCCAGGCATCTTTGCCCCGGGCCGGGTCCGGCGCCACGTGAAGCTCGGCGATGCGGGCCGGGGAGACGGTGGGCGGCGTGGCCGTGTGGTGGATGGCGATGTGGGTGATCTGGCTCAGGGGGCGCTGTTCGTAGCGCAGGGTCGGGTGCCGGGGTAGCTGCTCCACCACCACCCGCATGGCCGGCTTGGGCACCACATAGCGCTTGTGCTCCTGTTCCCGCTGCTGGAGCTCCCCCTGCAGCCGCCGGATCTCATCCTGGGCCTGCTGGTACTGGGCCCGGAGCTGGACGTTCTGGTCCTGCAGGGTCTGGTTGTTGTGGCGCAGGGCTTCCACCTGCTGCTCCAGCTGGGCCACCTGGTTGCGCAGCTCAGCCTCGGCCGGGCTGCTCTCCTGCCAGCCCGCCGCCCGGCGCACTGCCGCCAGCAGGGCCTCCTTCCAGCAGGCCCCTTCCAGCCACTGGGCGCCCGGGGACGGGTGGTCGATGAACTCGCTCACCCCTCGGATGCTTTCCAGGGAAAGCTGGGGGAAGTACTCCAACAGCCAGGCGATGAGCTTGCCGCCAGCGTAGATCTGTTCGTGGGTGGGCACCCCGTCGTCGAAATCGCCGGCGAAGGCAATGTTGATGGCCCGGGCCAGGTAGACCTGGTTGGTCTCCACCACCTGGTCCAGGGGTTGGGTCTGGTAGATTTCACCCTCGGCGGAGATGTAATAGTCGTAGAGGATGCCCGGCCAGTCGGGCAGGTGGGCCCGGGCGATCTCTTCCAGGGGGACGTCGGGCGCGACGCCGGTGTGGTTGATCACCACGTACTGGATGCTGTCGGCCGGCCGGGGGACATAGCGCTCCGGATCCCGGGGCAGCCGCTGGATCCAGTTGTGGATGGGCAGGCCTCCCGCGGTCTGGGTGGGCTGCTCCTCCAGCTGACGCTGCAGTTCGGCAATCTCCCCCTGGAGGCGCCGGTTGAAGGCCAGCAGCCGTTCCCGCTCCGCCTCCAGTTCGGTCACCCGGTCGGCCAGGGTGGCCTGCTTGCGCTCCAGTTCGGCGATGAGGCCGCCCATCTCCACCACCCGGCCGCTGTCGCTGGATCCGCTCAGCGCGGCCAGGTGGAGCTGGACCTGGCGGATGAGGATGGCCTTCCAGTTGATACCCGTGTAGAAAGGCTCGCCGGGGCTCTCGGTGTCGGTCAGCTCCCCCAGGCCCATGATGCTCTGGGGCGAAAGCCCCAGGTTCTGGGCCAGCCAGGCGCAGAGGCGGCCCGTGGCGTCCAGTTGGGGCATGGAGGGGGTCTGCTGGCTGAAGTTCCCCGCCAGGCAGATGTTGACGCCCTGGGAGGACCAGATCTGGTCCGGGTTGGCCACTTCCTCCAGGGCGCTGACCTTGAAGATCTGTCCCTCGCTGTCCACCACAAAGTGGTAGGCCATGCCGGGGTAGCCGGCGCGCACATGGGTCTGGGCGATGCGCTCCAGGCTGAGGCGGGGGTCCGCGCCGGTGTGGCTGATGACCAGGTAGCGGATCTGGTTCAGGCTGCGGCGGGCGTAGGGGGTGCCCGAGCGGGGCAGCTGCGCGCTCACGTCGCTGAACAGGGGCACGGGGAGCTGGTCGCCCTCCTGGCCATCCATCCCGGGCACTCGTTTGGGCATCTCCACCGTGATCCAGCGGGTGAGCACCGACGAGCCCTTCTCCCGGAACCAGGTGATCCCTTCGTGCACCAGATCCAGCTCCAGGGTGTAGTTGCCCGGCTCGTTGGGCAGGGCCAGACGCACGTTGACGGTGACCGTCTCGCCGGGGGGCACGTCCCGGGGAATGTCGGTGCGCAGGTCCCTGGCCGGCTCCAGGGAGAGGGGACGCCGGTTGCGGAAGTAGCGATAGCCCACCCGGAAGGGGTTGCCGCCGCCCCAGCTCCAGGGCAGGCTGCCGGCATTGCGCAGGGTCACGGGCACAGTGATGGTCTGGCCGGCCACCAGCCGGTCCGGGAACTGATCGTCCAGCCATTCCACCCGATAGGCCGGCCGGGCCGGTTCCGCGGGGCCCTGACTGTCCCGGGGCCGGGGAGCCGGTTCGGGCTCGGCCTCCAGCTCAGCCCCCTGCCAGCGGTAGTCGTGCTGGAGCGCGGCCCGGAAATCTTCCATGACCCCCTGTTTGCCGTCGATGTACCAGCGGTCCATGCGGGGCCAGCGGTAGAGGATCAGGGCCCGGATCTGCTGGTGGCCGGGCTCCCGATTCCAGGCGTCGATCTCCGCGTAGGCCTGCTGCACCCAGCCCGTGTTTTCATCCAGCCAGGGGGTCGTCTGGTCCGTCTCGGTGATGTAGACGGGCAGATGGCGCATGGAAGCAGGCACGGCCTCCAGAAAGTCCCGGTAGGCACGGAATTCCCGATGACGCTGCTGAAAAGGCGGCCCCAGCTTCTCGTCACTGACGATCAAGGCCGGGTCGGGGCCGTGGGTGTAGGTGTGGAGGGTGAAACCATCGCAGCCGTCGGGCCCCAGCAGGGTGAGGATGTCCCGGAAGTATTGCACCCAGTCGCCGTTGGGGTTGTCACCGTAGATGGTCTGGGTGTTCCAGGGAGCCACCGCGCCCACCAGCACCTGGTCGTCCTCGTGGCCCGGCACCCGGTGGATGGCCTCCCGGCAGAGGCGATAGCAGCGCGCGTAGAGCTCCGGCGTGATGATCTCCCCCGGGTCGATGATGGCGCCCCGGGTGGTCCGGATCTCGGTGGAGTGGTCGGGCAGGGCGTTGAAGCGCACGGGCAGGCCCCGGCGCATGGGATCCGACTCCTCGGGCGTGGGGCCGTGGATGGTCGGGTGGCGGGACCAGTCGATCTGAATGCCGGGCCGCTCCACCGCGTAGTTCATCTCATTGCCGATGATCCAGATCTTGCAGCCCCGGCTGGTGGCCACGAAATTGGCCACCCGCTGGGCGAACTGCTCGTAGAGGCTGCTGTGGGGGATGGTGCCGTCGGGCGGGTAGCCATGGTTCAGGCGGCACATGATCCCCAGCCCCCGGCTGCTGAAGGTGGTGAAGTCCACGCCGGTACGGTCGGCGGGGTCGTGGCCGATGGCTTCGCAGAACAGGATCCAGCCACGCCGGCCCGCGGAGAGCATGAGCTCTTCGCCGCCGGGTTCGTGGATACCAAAGAGAAATTCCGAATCGATCAACGGACGCGGCATCCGTCCTCCATCACGGTCTGGGCGTGCCGGGCGTTTCGGGCGCCAGGGGGCTGGGCGCCAGTCTGGGCAGCAGGATTCCCTCGGCGGAGGGAGCTGCCACGGCCCCTTCCGGGGCCACCATAGCCTGGGGCGCCGGAAGCGCCTGGATGTACCCGGGCAGGATCACCGCCTCTGGGGTCAGGTAGGGCAGGGGATCGGAGAAGCCTCCCCAGCCGTCGGTGCGGCTGTAGGGGTTGATGCGGATGGCAAAGTGCAGGTGGGGGCCGGTGCTGGCGCCGGTGTTGCCGGAACGGCCCAGGACATCTCCTCGGGCCACCTGCTGCCCTTGCTGCACAGCCACCCGGTCCAGGTGGGCGTAGATGGACTGGCCCCAGCTGTGGGCCAGGAGCACGAAGTGGCCGAAGCCGCCGGCTTCGAAGCCCACCAGGGCCACCTGGCCGCCATCGACCGCGGTGATGGGTGTGCCGGTGGGAGTCAGGAAGTCGATGCCGTTGTGGCCCTTCAGAGGCACGCCGTCGTAGGTGAAGCGGGCATAGAAATCGGGGTTTTCGCCCCAGAGCTGGCCGATGCCAAACTGCCCCTGGAAGGGCGCGCCCAGGTAGCGACCCGTGGCTTTGTCCGGGATCTCGGTGCCGGGCAGCCGGGGCGCCCGGCCCAGCAGCGGGATGGTGGACCCATCGCCGGGGGCCTGCTGGGCCACCCAGCCCACCACCTCCCGCCCGTTGCTGCCGATGCCGCCCCCCCGCCACCAGGTGAGCCCATCGGCCGTGCGGGGGCCATCTAGGATGTAAACGGTGGCCCGGGAGGCGAAGTCCCCCAGCACGTCATCCGCCGGCTTGTTCTGGTAGCCGGGGCTGCGTCGCACCCGGGCGCCGGCGCTGCCGACCACCACGACCAGGTCGCCGGGGGTGAAGGCCTGATCCGCGCTGGGACGCCGGGAGACCAGCAGGGGAATATCGCCGGGCGCGCTTTCGGCCATCCAGCCCTGGACCCGACGGCCCTGGCTGTCGGTGGTCTCCACCTGCCACCAGATGAGCTCATCGGCTGCCTGGGGACCGGCCAGGATACGGGCAGCGGTACCCGGCCAGATGTCTGCCAACACATCGTCCGGCGGCTTGTTCAGGAAGCCGGGTGAGCGGCGCAGGCGCACGTAGTTAACCGTCTCCACCGGATCGCCCACCTGGAACTTGCCGGAGATGGGCGGCGGAGCGGTGGTCTTGTCCAAAAGGCGACGGCCCGTGGGGTCCAGCTCGGCCATCCAACCTTCCCGCTGGACGCCGGCCACCTTGCCCCGCAGCTGCCACCAGATGAGGCCATCGGCCCGGCGGGGGCCCGCCACCACGGTGAGGACCGTGTTGAGGGGCACGTCGGCGACGATGTCCGCCTCCGGCTTGTTGCGGTAGCCCGGGCTGCGCCGCATGCGCACCACGTCCCGGGTCAATACCAGATCGCCCATCTTGAAGCTGGCCTCGCCGGGCGGAGGCGGCGTCGGCGGCTCTTCTGCCCCGGCCGGCTCCAGGAAGGTGGTGCCGGTGGGGCCAAACTGGGCAAGCCAGCCGTCCGTCGTGCGGCCGTCGGCCAGGGGCGCCCGGACCCGCCACCAGGTGAGGCCGTCCGCCTGACGGGACTGGCCATCCAGAATGGTCACCCGGGTGCCGGTGGGAATCTCGGCGATGACGTCGTCGGCCGGCTGGTTGAGGTAGCCTGGTGTCCGGCGCAGGTTGAGGACTGTGGTGGTGCGGACCACATCGCCGGCCTTGAAGGGGCCCTGGGGCGACGTCGTGACCACCTTGGGCCAGCGGTAGTCGTGCTGGAGCGCGGCCCGAAAATCGTCGATGACGCCCTGTTTGCCCTCGATGTACCACTTGTCGATCTTGGGCCAGCGGTAGAGAACCAACGCCCGGATGGGCTGGTTGCCGGGCTGGCTGTTCCACCAGTGGATCTCCGCGTAGGCCCGCTGCACCCAGCCGGAGTTGACGTTGGCCCAGGGGACATCCTGGTCGGTCTCGGTGATGTAGACCGGCAGGTGGCGCATGGAGGGGGGCACCGCGGCCATAAAGTCCCGATAGGCCCGGAACTCGTAGTGGCGATTCTGGAAGGGCGGGTTCATCTTGGCGTCGCTGTGGATCAGGCTGGGATCGGCCTGGTGGGTGTAGGTGTGCAGGGTGAAGCCGTCACAGCCGTCGGGGCCCAACAGGCTCAGGATGTCCTGAAAATATCGCACCCAGTCGCCAATCTCATTGCCGGGATAGCTGGTCTGATTGTTCCAGGGGGCCACCGCGCCCACCAACACCTGGTCGTCCTCGTGGCCCGGCACCTGGCGGATGGCCTGCCGGCAGAGGCGATAGCACTGGGCGTAGAGCTGGGGGGTAATCACTTCCCCAACCTGGCTGGGCGCGGCCTGGGGGGTGGCGGCAGCCTGGGGGCCTTCACCGGCCGGCCCACGACCCAACGCGTTGAAGCGTTCCGGTGCGCCGTGGAAGAGGGGATCTTCCGGATCGGGCGTGGGCGGGATCGGCGCGGCTGCAGGCTCCGCCGGCGGCCGCTTGCGACCCAACAGGGCCTGAACCAGGTCCATCAACGCGGTGAGCATGGTGACCAGGCCGCCCTGGGGGGATGCGGCTGTGGCCGCGGGCTGGGCTGCCCGGGTGACCTGAGGGCGTTCGATGGCGTAGTTCATCTCATTGCCGATGATCCAGATCTTGCAGCCCCGGCTGGCGGCGACAAAATTCGCACAGCGACGGGCGAAATTGGCGTACTGGCTGCTGTGGGGAATGGTGCCGTCCGGGTGATAGCCGTTGTTCAGGCGGCAGATGACGCCCAGCCCCTGGTTGCTGTAGGGGCGAAAGTCCTTGCCACTCTGGTTATTGGGATCGTGTCCGATGGCCTCGGTGAAGACAATCCAGCCGGGTTTCCCCGCGGCCAGCATATGGCCCTCACCGCCGGGCTCATGGATCCCAAAGATGAAGTCGGACTCAAAGCGCGAACTTGCCATGACACCCTCCTGTCCTGCGGCATGGGCTACGGAGTGGCTGGGATGGCGGGCGGCGAAGCCAGCCGACGGCGCCCCCGGGCCCCACGATTTTCAGCGCCAGCTCTGACCCTGGCCTGACCTTGGGAGAGAGACGAAACGGGGAAGGGATGACGCCAATCTCTACCAGAAACCATCGTCCTCGTTGTAGCCGAACTCCTCACAGATGCGGGCCACAGTCTCCACGATCTGGTCGTGGACGCGGCCATTGCTGGCCACCAGGCCGTTATGAGCCCGTACATCCCGCTTGTTGAAGAAGATGGGGTTCCCCCAACAGTCGGTCATGCGGCCGCCGGCGGCCTCCAGCAGGGCGTGGGGAGCGCAGAGATCCCACTCCTTACAGCCCGGGCTGGGGTGGACGTAGAGGTCGGCCAGTCGGCGCACGATCAGGCCTACCTTCAGGCCAACGCTGCCGCTCACCCGCTCGCTGGTGATGCGTAAGGCCGCGCGCACCCGGTCCACGATCTGCTGGCGATGGCTGCGGCTGCTGACCAGGACCATGCGGCTGGGTTTGTCCACGTCGCTGACCCGCAGGGGGATGCGCTCGTTGGCTTCGTAGAGGTAGGCCCCATGGCCCACAGCCCCGGCATAGAGCAGGCCGGACTCAGGCTGCATGACCACGCCCAACATGGCCCGCCCCCGGATGGCCAGCCCGATCATGATGGAAAATTCGCCGTTGCGGGCAATGAATTCCTTGGTCCCATCCAACGGATCGATAATCCAGACCCGTTCCTTTTCCAGGCGGCTCAGGTCATCCTTGGATTCTTCGGACAGGATCCCGTCGTCCGGGTACATGGCCCGCACCCGGGTGACGATGTGCTGGTTGGCAGAGCGATCGGCCTCAGTGACCGGCTCGCGATCCGATTTGTACCGAACTTCCGACGACCCGATATAAAACGTGTTGACGATGGTCGCGGCCTCGCGTGCCACTTTGCACGCGAATTCCAACTCTGCGGTTAAGTCGGTCACTTCTACCTGATCGTGTGACATAATCCCTCTTTTTACAATAGATGACTCCGCTGCCCAAACACCACGCCCAGCATTTCACGGTTGTTATCCATTGGCCGTTCTCCCCTGGGTTACCCATTGGCGGAGTCGGCATCTGAGGATGCTCACTCCGCACATAGGCCACCATCGGGCAGGACTGCATCCGTGTCATCGGTGGAATCTGTGGTTCCAATCACAGTAGAGCCATAGACGTTCCAGTCGGCATGGCAAAGCGTTCAGATTGTAGCAACAGTTCAGCAGCGCGGCAAGTATCGCAGGGGCATGGGATCTGCCCCGGCGACTCCTGTCCGGCGTCGATGCCACGGGAGAAATTCGGCGGCACTGCCCGAGGGGAGACCCTGGACGAATTTCAGCCAGGGCTTCCTACGGCTCCAGGCGGGCCCCGGCCAGGGGAGAAAGCCACCAGGCGGTCTGCGGGGCCACGCAGCGAAAGCCCAGCCAGTTGGCTGCGGTCTCCCCCGAAACCATTCGGCGGGCGGCGACCTGAAGCTGGGCCCGGCCATCCCGGAAGGAGCCCCCTTTCACCACGTAGGTGCCGGGCTGGGCCGGGGTCGCCGTCCACTCGGCCACATTGCCCGCCATGTCCGACAGGCCAAAGGGGCTGTCTCCGGCCGGTCGATAGGAGCCCACAGGCAGAGTATCGCCCTGACCGCCAGCCAGGCCGTTGGCCAGCTCCGGGGAGAAGGCATCCCCCCATGGATAGACAAAGACGCGCCCCGTGGCCGGGGCATAGCCGGCAGCCACCTGCCACTCCGCTTCGGTGGGCAGCCGCTTTCCGGCCCAGGCACAGTAGCGGCGGGCTGCGTCCCAGGAGACGTGCACCACAGGGTAGGCATGGAAGGCCGGGTTAAGGAAATAGTCCTCACGGGTGGCGCTGCCGTCCGCGGCCGGCCAGGGACAGGCGCCGGCCTCGTAACAGCGGCGGTACTGGGCGACCGTGACCTCCATCCGGTCCATGGCCAACGCCGGCAGCTCCACCATGACCAGCGTCGGCGGCCCGGCGGAAGCCTCCTGCACCGCGATGGGGTAGATACCGGCCGGAATCCAGACGCTGTTGACCGTGCGCCCCCGCAAAGTTTGAGCCATCCCCAGCACCAGGAGGCCCACCAGCAGCAGCCCCAGGAGGGTGCGGCGCAGGCGCTGCGAGCCAGCCCCAGGGGGGATCTCCCCTTGGGCGGGCGGCAGGGGCGTATCCCGCTGGAGCTGGGCCAGGGCCCGGCGGGCCAGTTGACGACGGCGGCCGGCTGCCATCAGCGCCACCTCCTCCAGCTCCCGGGCCAGGAGGGGAACCCAGGCGGCGCTCTCCGGATCCTCCTGCATCAGACGCCACAGTTCCCACGTGGACAGGGGCCGCTCTTCGTTCAGCACGGCCTCCTGGAGGATGATGGCTGTCCGCTCAGGATCGGTCTGGTGGGCCAGGGCAGTCAGCATGCCCTTGCGGTAGAAAAGGGCTGCCCGCAGCAGCAGGGAACGATGGCTCTCGTCCAGGTCGTGCCCGGCCTCCAGCGCCAGCAGCCCGTCCCGCAGGAGGGGCAGGGGCGGCAATGTGCCGGCCTGCCACCACCGGTCCAGGGCAGCATCCAGCTGGCGGCGGACTTGAGCCACCCGGCGGACGCCGTCCGGCCCGCGGAACGCGTCCAACAGGCCGGCGCCACCCGGGTGAACGACCTGGGGATCGTCGCCCGGGTCCGTCGGCTGCTGGAAGTCTGCGACCGCGCCGGAAAATTCCCAACGGAATTCGGTGTCCCCTTCGGAGGGCGGTTCTTCGCCAAAACCAAATCGCCTAAACATGGCCATGCCCCATTGTACCCATTTCGGATCGAAGATGACAAACCCCTGTCATGCTGGCATGTCCACAGCCCACCAACGTTTGACATCCCCGGGCATCCAGCTTACACTCGGGAAGCCTGCCAGCACGACGTGGCCCGGGAAGCGGCTGCATCCTGGCCGGCGACAAGGCCCACATCCTCCCATTCAACCCAGGACACAGAGCCATGCCCCGAAAAGAACTGGGTTACGTCCAACTGGAATGGACGTGCCCCGCCTGCCAGACCCGCAACCCGGGCCCCCAGCGCACCTGTAGCGGTTGCGGAGCGCCCCAGCCCGACGACGTGGAATTTCACCTGCCGGCCGAAGCTTCCCTGTTGACCGACGAGGAGACGGCCGCGCAGGCAGCGGCAGGGCCGGACATCCACTGTCCCTACTGCGACGCGCGCAACCCGGCCGATGCCCAAACCTGTCGCCAGTGTGGGGCCCAGCTGGATGCGGGCAAGAAACGGGAAGCCGGTGCCGTCCTCGGTGCTTTTCAGCCAGGCCCGGCCCCGGAGGTGCAGTGTCCTGCGTGCGGTGCCCAGAACCCGGCCAGTGCGCGCGTCTGCCAGCAGTGCGGCGCGGCCCTGGGCCGCCCCACCAAAACGGCACCCGCCGCCCGGCCCAGGCCGGCCCCATCCGGCGGCTGTCTCCGGTATGTGCTGCTGGCCGTCGGCCTGTTGGTCGCCGCGATGATCACCTATGGCGTGCTGGCCAACCGAACGGCGGGTACGGTGGGCACGGTGGTGGAAGCCCGCTGGACCCAGACCATCCAGGTGGAAGGGCTGGTGCCGGTGGAACGGTCCGCCTGGCGGGACGAGATCCCACCGGACGTAACGGTGGAGGCCTGTACCGCCCAGGTGCGGGAAGTGGTGGATGAACCGGTGCCCGGCAGCCAGGAAATCTGTGGCACACCCTACACGGTGGACACCGGTACCGGTCTGGGGCAGGTGGTGCAGGATTGCCGGTACCAGGTCTACGCCGACCGATGCACCTACCAGGTGGAGGAGTGGCAGGTAATCGACCGGGTCACGGCCACGGGCAACGACCTGGCGCCTCGCTGGCCCGTGCTGAGCCTGGCCGAGGGCCAGCGGGAAGGGGAGCGAAGTGCCCGCTACGAGTGTGTCTTCATGGCCAACGACAGGCAGTACGCCTACCAGATGCGCTCCGTGGAGGAATGGGCCCAATGTCAACCCAACAGCCGCTGGCTCCTGGAGATCAACACCTTTGGCCAGGTGGTCTCGGCACGGCCCGAATGATGGCGATCATAGCGCCCTGTTTGCCTGCCCGGAATGTTGACCGGAGTGGGTTCTTCAAGTATCATGGAAGCATGAATCAGCGGCGTAGACGGCAGAGCGGATTGCACATTGGTTCCTACTCGTATGCTGGGGGCGGAGGACAGCGCCCCAGCCCTTGCCTGCCTCGCGCCAAAACCGGGCAGCCCTGATTGCCCACAGCCAGTTTCCCAGGTTTTCCAGACGCGTGGCGCGAAGGTCCACGCGTTTTTCTTTGAAAGAAACGTAGAAGGGAGATGCGAATGGCCAAGTTTCCACCCGTCCATGAGCAGATGCGCATCCTCATGCGCGGGGTCGACTTTGGGGACGAACAAACCTATGTCAACATGGAGCGGGAGCTGCGGGAGCGCCTGGAGGAAAGCTACAACACCGGCCGCCCCCTCAAGGTCTACTGCGGCTACGACCCCTCTTCGCCGGACCTGCACCTGGGCCACACCATCACCATGCGCAAGCTGCGCCAGTTTCAGGACCTGGGCCACGATGTCACCTTCCTGATCGGCACCTTCACCGGCATCATCGGCGACCCCAGCGACAAGGAGAGCGTACGCAAGCAGCAGACCCTGGAAGAGGCCCTGGCCAAGGCCAAGACCTACGCCGAACAGGCCTGGCGTATTCTGGATCCGGAGAAGACCCGGGTGCGCTACAACCACGAATGGCTGAGCAAACTCACCTTCGGCGACGTGATCCAGCTGGCCAGCCACTTCACCGTGCAGCAATTCCTGGCCCGGGACAACTTCCAGAAACGCTACCAGAACGGGGACGCCATCTGGCTCCACGAATTTTTCTACGCGCTGATGCAGGGGTACGACGCGGTGGCCCTGGAGACGGACGTCCAGATCGGGGGGACCGACCAGCTCTTCAACCTGATGGCCGGCCGCAAGTTGATGGAGGCCTTCGGCCTGCGGCCCCAGGTGGTGCTCACCTCCCCCATCCTGGTGGGCACCGACGGCGTCATGCGCATGAGCAAGTCCGCGGGCAACTACATCGGCATCGATGAGCCCCCCGGCGTCATCTTCACCAAGGTGCTCAACGTCCCCGACACAGCCATGCGCAACTACGCGGAGCTGGTCACCCGCTGGAGCCAGGAAGAGATCGACGAGATGTTCCGCCAGATCGAGGCGGGCACCCTGGACATGCGCACCTTCAAGCACCGGCTGGCCCGGGAGATCGTGAGCATCTTCCACGGCGAAGAGGCGGCCGAGCAGGCGGCCCGGGACGCCGCGCGCATGCACGCCGGCGAGGCGCCCAGCGATGCGCCCACGTTTCAGTTGCAGGAGGCGCTCAACATTGTGGAGCTGCTCCATCGGGCAGGCCTGGTGAAGAGCAAGAGCGAAGGCCGTCGCCTGATCCAGCAGGGCGGCGTCCGCATCAACGGCGAAACCGTGGCGGACCTGGATCAGGTGGTGCAGGTGCCCAACGGGCAGGAGTTGGTCATTCAGGCCGGCAAGCGAAAATTTCTGCGGGTCACCCGGGGATAGAGCCTGTCACAGCAGGTGAACTGTCGAGGCCAGATCGCAAGGGCGGGTTGAAAGCCCGCCCTTCATTTTTATCCTCGGTCATCTGTGGATTAAGTTGTGGCTTTTGGGAGTGGGGTCAAACGGGTAAAAAAAAGAAGAACTGCCGTTCATTGCGGTTCCCCCGATAGCGGCTGAGCCGCACCGCAATGAACAAGCAGTTCATGGTCCCTATAGTAGCACAGGTCCTCGGGTTTGTAAAGTCCCAATTTGGCTGAATTTTGCTAAAAAACGCCAAATTCCCTGCAGAAACCGCCACTTCACCTTACAAAGACATTAAGGAGACCGCCCGCTCGACATGTAAACCCATCAAGCTCCATCAGCACAATCTACCAAAGAAAACCAACAAAAGAAAACGCCCTGCCGGAATCCGGCAGGGCGTCTACCAACTTTGGCGGAGACGACGGGATTTGAACCCGCGACCTTCGGCTTGACAGGCCGATATGCTAACCGCTACACCACGCCTCCACGCTGTGTCGCATCTGGGTGCCACCTGTAGGTCAGTGTGACTTCGCCAGCGCTTTCTTCTTGGCGGAGGCACCAAAGTTGATGGCTGGTATACTATCATTCCAGGGGGAGATTGTCAAATCAGCCCCACCCAAAATCACGAATACACTTTGGTTTTGTTACTGAGGTTACGGCCTGTAATCGCCCCATGGCGGTAGAATAGAATCGCAAACACCAATCATCGCCAGTACTCCACCATCGAAGTCACAAGGACGGCACCCATGTCATCTTCTACCATGGTCATCATCGGCGGCGACGCAGCAGGCATGAGCGCCGCCAGCAAGATCCGACGAGAATGCCCCGACACCCACGTCATCGTCTTCGAAAAAGGGGAACACATCAGCTATTCAGCCTGTGGGATGCCCTACTGGATCGGCGGTGTGGTCGACTCCGACCGTAGACTCCTGGTGCTGACGGTGGACGCAGCCCGCAAGCGCCGGGGAATCGACGTGCGGACCCACCACGAGGTGGTGGCCATCGACCCGGTCCGGAGAGAGGTCACCGTGCGCCAGCTTGGGGACGGCACCTCCTTCCAGCAGCCCTATGACCTGCTCCTGATCGCCACCGGCGCTTCACCGGCCAGGCCGCCCATCCCCGGCCTGGATCTGCCCGGCGTCTTCACCCTGCGCAGCCTCAGCCACGCCCAACAGATCTACCACTTCCTGGAGAGCCGGCAGCCCCGCCGGGCCGTGATCATTGGCGGCGGCTACATCGGCCTGGAGATGGCCGAGGCCTTCCGGGACCGGGAACTGGAGGTCACCGTCGTGGAGATGCTGCCCCAGATCCTGCCCAACTTCGACCCGGAGATGGTGGAAGAGGTGGCCGCGCACGTCCAACAGCAGGGCGTAACCATCCACACCGGCACCCGGGTCACAGCCATCCAGCAGGACAACCCGGGGTTGGCCGTGGTCACGGAGGAGGCGGGCACTTTGCCTGCGGATCTGGTGCTGGTGGCCACGGGCGTGCGCCCCAATGGGGAACTGGCCCGCCAGGCCGGCCTGCGCATGGGGCAGACCGGCGCCATCTGGGTGGACGACCACATGCGCACCAGCGATGAGCACATCTACGCGGCCGGCGATTGTGTCGAACACTATCACCTGGTCCTGGAGGAAAATGCCTGGATCCCCCTGGCCACGTCCGCTAACAAAGGGGGACGGGTGGCCGGGGAAAACATGGCCGGCGGCGATGCCCGCTTCCCGGGGATCCTGGGCACGGCGGTGGTCAAAGTCTTCGACTACACGGTGGCCGTCACCGGCGTAACCGAGCAGGCCGCCCGCGCCAGCGGCAAATTCGGTGAGCAGGGAGAATGGGTAGGCAGCGCGGTCATTACCAACGACGACAAGGCCGGCTACTGGCCGGGCGCGGAGCCCCTGAAGGTCAAGCTGGTCTTCGACCGGCGGGATGGTCGGGTGTTGGGTGGGCAACTGGCCGGCAAGGCCGGGGTCAACAAGCGCATCGACATTGTGGCCACGGCCATCACCGCGCGCATGACCGTGGCCGACGTGGGCATGCTGGATCTCTCCTATGCGCCGCCCTATTCCCACCCGTACGACCCGGTGCAGATCTGCGCCAATGTCGCGCTCAGGGATGTGGGCCGCTGAAGCCAGCAGGCTGGCTACCCATCCAGGGTCCCCGGGGGTTACACCTCGGTGGCAAAGAGGCGGCTGACCAGTGCCTTGACGCGTTTGCCCCCGTGGTTGAGGATGGGCGGGCCATGGCCGAAGACCACGGTCTCGAAGTCGTCGCCGTACTTCTTGGCCAGCTTCCAGAGGCTGCGCCGGGCGTTGTCCATATCGGTGGTGTAGATGCCGTTGGGCGGGCGCAGCTTGCCGCCCCGGTTGGAGAGGGCGTCGCCGGCGATGAGCAGGCGGCGTTCTCTGTGCAGGAGGGAGATGTGGCCGGGGGTGTGGCCAGGGGTGTGGATCACGGTAAAGCCTTCCGGCAGCGTCTGGCCGTCCACCAACAGTTCGTCCGGGGTGACAGGCCGCTGCTGGTAGCCAGGGAGCTGGCCCGCCAGCCAGAGGACAGGCCGCATCCAGAAGGCGCCGGGTCGTCGCCGCCAGGGGTATTCCAGCAACTCTTTCTCCACCGCATGGCAGGCGACCGGGGCCCGGGTGGCCCGACGGATCTGGGCCAGCCCGCCGGTGTGGTCCAGGTCGGCGTGGGTGACGATAATGCGCCGCACCCGGTGGTGTGGATGCCCGTGGCGGATCAGGGCATCCAGGATGGTCTTGGCATCCCGGGGAAAGCCTGTGTCGATCAGGGTGAGGCCTTCTTCCCACTCCCACAGGTAACAGTGGACCGCGTCGCCGATCTCATCAATTTCCCAAAGGCCTGGGATGATCTGTTTCATGGCACAGGGCGCTGGATCACGAGTGGATGATTTGGCAGGATAGGAAAGGGGCCGCCCATTTCAGGAACGTGTCCCCGAGTTGGGGCGAAAGAAGTACTCGCCACGGGTGCTCCCCAGGTGACGCAGGCGGGCCCGGGGGTGTTCGATGGCCGATTCCAGCTCCTGGGGGGAAAGGCCGGTGCATTCGGAGAGCCGCATCAAGGTCTGGAAACTTTCCTCATCCAGCTGGCGCAGCCGTTCCCGCTGTTCCTCGCTGAGCTTGTATCCCATCCAGGTGGTCTCTGGCTGGGTGAGCAACGCCTCTCGACAGGTGGGACAGCGCCAAACGTGGCCCACGATCAGGGCATAGTCCTGGACTCGGGCAGACATCAGTAGGTTTCTCCTCCCGTCGGGTCGACCGTGGGGGCCGCGGAAGCAGCCGGGTCACCCGCCATGAATCCCTGGACAATCTGCACGCCGGCGCTGGCACCGATGCGGGTGGCGCCGGCGGCAATCATGCGGCGGGCGTCGGCCGCGGTGCGGACGCCACCGGCCGCCTTGACGCCCATGTGGGGGCCCACCACCTGGCGCATCAGGGCCACGTCGGCGACGGTGGCGCCAGGGCCATTGAACCCGGTGGAGGTCTTCACAAAATCGGCTCCGGCCTCCTGGGCCAGGACACAGGCTGCCACCTTCTCCTCCTGGGTCAGCAGGCAAGTCTCAATGATCACCTTGACCAGGGCATCCTGGCCATGGGCGGCCTGGACGACGCCGGCAATATCCGCCCAGACGGCCTGCAGATCGCCATCCTTCAGGCGGCCGACGTTGATCACCATGTCCACTTCCTGCACCCCCAGGGCCACCAGCCGCTCGGTCTCCAGGGCCTTGGCCTCGGGCAGGGTGGCTCCCAGCGGGAACCCGGCCACCGAACAGACCCGAACTGGACTCTCGGCCAACAGCTCCACACAGAGGGCTGCCCAGGTGGGATTGACACAGACGGCGGCGAAGGTATATTCCTGGGCCTCGGCGCAGAGCCGGCGGATCTGGGCCGAGGTGGCGTCCGGCTTGAGGAGGGTGTGATCGATCATGGCGGCTACCTGGGCCGGGGTCAGGTCAGGCAGCGTCCCGGCTTCCTCCTGGGGCGGATGGCCCTGGAGCGCGGCGACCGCATCGGCGATTTTGGCACGCAGATCGGCCAGGGATGGGGCCGATGGACTCTGAGATGACTTGGACAACGGTGACCTCCTGTGATGGTCCAGTCAAAAAACGGCAGATGTTCGACCCGATGGCCGCCAGGCGGCACGGTGGGTGAAACTCTGCCAGGATAGGACAGGTGAAATGGTCAGCCAGGCCGCGACGGCCTGGCGTCAACACCCCGGCAGAAATTCCGGGTGCCCTCTGGGCGCGCCCGCCTCTGGTGGAAGCTGCCGGCGAATTCTTGCCGGCTTTTTTACGATGATCCGGCCACGGTGGCAGGGACGCCTGGCTCGAGGGCATAGTGCTGGATCAGGCCGAACTGATTGAGCGGCCAGACGCGCAGCCAGGCCTGGCCCACAATCAAGTCCTCCGAAAGCTGGCCGAAGCGTCGGCTGTCCGAGGAGTTGGGGCGGTTATCCCCCATGACGAAGAGATGGTCCGGTTCGATCACCACCGGCCCATAGACGGTGCCGGGGCTGAGGCGGTTCTGGGCGTAGGGTTCGTTCAACACCTTGCCGTTGATGTAGATGGTCTGATCCCGGATCTCCAGGGTGTCGCCGGGCAGGGCAATGACCCGTTTGATGTAGTCTTCGCTGGGGTTGTTGGGGTTGTGGAAGACGATGACGTCGCCCCGTTTCGGTGTGCCCAGCTTGTAGGCCAGCTTGTTGACCAGGATGAACTGCCCCTCGTAGAAGTTGGGCTCCATGGAGTGGCTCTCGATGCGGTAGTTCTGCACCACCTGGCGGATCAGAAGGAAGATCACCAGGGAGAGGACCACCGTTTCGACCACTTCCCGCAACAGCAGCCAGGCGGTCGGCGGCTGGGTCGCCGCGTCCGATGAATCGTCAGCCAGGCCTGGCTGGGCATCTACGTCTGTCTGGGTCAGGGAATACTCCGGGGGAACCGGCATGGATTCGCCCGCGCGATCCGATGTGTGTGTCATGGTAATTTTGCCAGCGTCTCTTTCTTAAACAAACTGCCCGGCGTATTATAGCACCCGCCCTGGCTGACTACAACTTGCCCGGGGGATCTTACCCGGTGAATGGGGATGCATCGCCAAACGGCCGGATGAAGGTCCGCCGTCATGCCCGTGTCCCCAGTAATATCCCAATTATCCCAATTGGGATATTAGGGGATTGGGGGTAACCACTCACCCTCGTTCCCACAGCTCCTTCCCCCGCTGGGGAAAGGAGGCCAGGGGGACGGCCAGAACAGCGATGATAAAGAATATCCCAAATATCCCAATTGGGATATTTGGGATATTATGGTCAACTCCTTTGCCTGGCCGGCCCCAGGCAGGGGGACTTCACTTCAGGATGTAGCGGGTGCCTCGTTTGTCGCCGATCTTCAAGAGCACGCCCTTGCTCACCAGGTCCGCCAGATCCAGGCGCAGGGTCTCCGCGCCCACGTGGGGGCAGAGCTCCCGGTAGTCCCGGTTGGTGATGGAGCCGTGGCGCTGCAGGTATTCGATGGCCTTGATCTGCCGCTCGTTCATGGTCTGCTCCCACTCCCGCACCACCCGGGCCGGATCTCGGGCGTTGTAGAGGATGACCGTGAAGCGATGGCTCTTGGCCTCGAACTTGGGCGGCATGTGGCCGGCGTTGACCATGTCTTCGATCATGCGGTCGATGCCCAGGCCCAGCTCTTCGATGTAGCCCCACTGGTATAGGCCGTTGACCAGCCGGGGGTTGCGGCTGTAGTGCTCGTCGACGATGTTGTCCAGGGTAATGTGGGCGGGCAGGCCGCCGGGGCTGGTGATCTCCAACCGGTCGCTGTACATGCGGATTTCAATGCTGCGGCCGGTGAGGCGATAGTCCCGGTGGGCGACGGCGTTGACCAGGGCCTCCCGCACCGCGGACTGGGGATATTCGGTCTCCTCCTGGCGTTGGAGGCCTCGCACCACGGCCCGCTTGTCCATCTCCTCCCAGATGACCCGCCAGGCCCGCTCGATGATGAGGGGCAGGGGGCCGATGAACTCCTCCCGCCGGCCGTAGCCAAAGTTCCCTTCGGGCCCCCGGGGCTGGACGTCGGCAAACTTGACGAAGATGGCCCGGCTATGGGGCAGGAAGAGCTGGGGCTCCTTGCCGAAGAGCAACAGGCCGCTGACCGTGGGCGTCCTGTCCTCGGTGAGGGCGCCGATCTGCTGGAGGAGCTTGTCCTTGGGCAGCACCGTGTGGCGGGGGTTGCGCTTCTGGCGTCGCTCCAGATAGTCCTCGATCACGTCCTCGTCCAGGTCATCCCGGGAAGCGCCGGGCACCGGCTGGAGTTCGAAGTCGCCTGAAGGACGGCCCGCCAGCAGCTGTTCCAGCTCCGCCCCCTGGACGGGCACGTTCTCCGTGCCCCGGCGCACCAGGATACGACCATCCCACAGGCTGTGGATGCCCTCCCCGCGAACCACCTGAAGGCGGACCACCGTGCCGCCGGCCACCTGCTGTTGGCTCCACTCGGTGCGCACCGGCGGCCGGCACAGACGCAGGGCTGCCTCCAGGGCATCTGCCGCATCCTCTTCCACAAAAATGTCGCCCAACTCGCCCTCCGCAGACATGCCCAACACCAGCACGCCGCCATCCGTGTTGGCCATGGCCGTCAAGGTCTCGGCAATGACCTCCGGATCTGCATGGGGCAAGAAGGCCAACTGGGGTCCAGGCTTCTGTTTGAGCAGGGAGGGTGCCAAGGCCTCACTCCTTGAAAAAACCAAACGTGCAAAGACGCGGGCGTCTACGCATCCTCTACGGGAGGGGCAGGCGTGGCCGCTGGGGCGGCAGCCAGATCGCCATCGTGGGCTGCTTCCGCTCCCTCCGCCTCGGCCAGGTACTCCTCGTCCTCATCCGAAGGCGACTCGTCCGCCACGTTCCGGTTGAGATCCTCGTAGGTCAACACCGCCAGGGCAGCCACCGTGTCCTCTTCCTGCAGGTTGACCACCCGCACGCCCCGGGCGGTGCGGCCCATGCGGCTGATGCCGGCCACCGCGGTGCGCAGGATGATGCCCTGGCTGGTGATGACCGTGATCTGGTCCTTCTCGTGGACCACCCGGGCGGCCACGATGGGGCCAGTCTCGGCCAGGCGTCGGTGGTCCGTGGTCCAGTAGCCCTGGGTGTAGCGTCCCTTGACGCTGTACTCGCTCAGGGGAACCCGTTTACCCCATCCCCGTTCGTGGAGCACCAGCAGTTCATAGCCGGGCCGGGCCACATCCAGGCTCACCACCTCGTCATCGTCCATCAGCCGGATGGCCATGACGCCGGCCGCGGTGCGGCCCATGGTCCGGACGCTCTCCTCGTGGAAGCGCAGGGCCTTGCCCCGCCGGGTGACCACGATGAACTCTTCGTTGCCGTTGGTCAGCCGCGCCCAGTCCAGGGAATCCCCGGGCTCCAGGCTCATGGCGATCAGGCCGCTGGGGCGTACATTGCTGAAGACGTTGAGGTCCATGCGTTTGATACGACCCCGGCGGGTGATCAGGGTCACATATTCAGCCTGCTCAAAGTCCGGCACCACCAGCATGGTGGTGACCCGCTCCTCCGGCTGCAGGTTCAGGACGTTGGCGATGTGGGCGCCCCGGGAAGTGCGGTTGCCCTCGGGCAGCTCGTAGACCCGGCTGCTGTAGACCCGGCCTTTGTCGGTGAAGAAGAGGATGTGGTCCAGGGTGCGGGCGAAGAAGAGGTTGATGACCTCATCCTCCTGGCGGGTGGCCATGCCCCGGACGCCTCGCCCACCCCGGCCCTGGGCCCGGAAGACATTGGCCGGCATGCGCTTGATGTAGGCGCCCGCGCTGTAGCTGATCAGGACATTGTCCTGGGTAATCAGGTCTTCGTCGCTGAAATCGCCGCTGGCAGTGGCCGAGATGAGCGTTCGCCGTTCGTCGCCGAACTTCTCCCGCAGCTCCATGATGTCGTCCCGCACCAGCGCCCGAATCTTGGGCGGGTTGGCCAGCAGATCCTCCAGGTAGGCGATGCGGGCCATGATCTCCTGGTATTCTTCTTCGATCTTCTGGCGCTCCAGGGCGGCCAGCCGGCGGAGCTGCATATCCAGGATAGCCTGGGCCTGGACTTCCGTCAGGCCGAAGCGTTCCATGAGGGCCGTGCGCGCGGCCTCGGCGCTGTCGCTGCTGCGGATGGTCTGGATCACTTCGTCCAGGAACTGGAGGGCGATGCGCAGCCCTTCCAGGATGTGGGCCCGCTCCCGGGCTTTGCCCAGCTGGTACTGGGTGCGCCGGGTGAGGACGTCCACCCGATGTTCGATGTAGACCAGCAGGGCCTTGCGCAGGCTCAGGGTCACCGGCTCGCCCCGCACCAGGGCCAGGTTGTTGACGCCGAAGGTGGTCTGGAGCTGGGTGTGCTTGAAGAGGCGGTTGCGCACCTTCTTGGGGGCCACGCCCCGCTTCAGCTCGATGACGATGCGCATGCCCGTGCGGTCGCTCTCATCCCGCAGGTCGCTGATCTGGTCCAGCACGCCGTTGCGGACCAGTTCGGCGATGCGCTCGATGAGGACCGATTTGTTGACCTGGTAGGGGATCTCGGTGACGATGATGCGGAAGCGCCCGCTACTGGTCTCCTCGATCTGGGTCTTGGCCCGCAGCAGGATGCGCCCCCGGCCGGTGCCGTAGGCCTGTTTGATGCCTTCGGTACCCAGAATGATCCCCCCGGTGGGGAAGTCCGGCCCTTTGACGAACTGCATCAGCTCATCCAGGCCGATCTCATCCCGGCGCTCCCAGTGGTCGATGAGGTAGGCCACTGCGTCGGCGATCTCCCGCAGGTTGTGGGGCGGGATGTTGGTGGCCATGCCCACCGCGATGCCGCTGGTCCCGTTGACCAGCAGGTTGGGCAACATGGCGGGCAACACCTGGGGCTCCTGGAGGCTGTCGTCGAAGTTCGACATCCAGTCCACCGTATCCAGGTCGATGTCCCGCAGCATGGTTTCGGCGATGGGCGCCAGGCGGGCCTCGGTGTAGCGCATGGCCGCGGGGCTGTCGCCATCCACGCTGCCGAAGTTGCCCTGGCCGTCCACCAGGGGATAGCGCAGGCTGAAGTCTTGGGCCATGCGGGCCATGGCGTCGTAGACGGCGCCGTCGCCGTGGGGGTGATACTTACCCAGGACTTCACCGACGATACGGGCGCTCTTCTTGTAAGCGGCATTGGGCTGGAGGCCCATATCGTGCATGGCGTAGAGGATGCGCCGATGGACGGGCTTGAGGCCGTCTCGAGCGTCGGGCAGGGCCCGGGCCACGATCACGCTCATGGCGTAGTCCAGGTAACTGGCCCGCATCTCCTCTTCGATGGAGATGTGGCGCACATGGCCGATGCCCGCGCCGTTGCTGCTGATCTCACCGTTGACGGCGCCGTTCGAAGAGGCCTCGTCACCGTTCTGCGAATCGAGGTATTCCGCCATACCGTTCACTCCGAAAAGTTGTCCAATGAAATCAAAGCCCATCTCCCCGATGGGTGCGTCCCCCTGGGTTCAGGGGGGAAGATCGGGTTGGCCCGGGCCCTACCAGGGGTAGATGAGCTGAGATCAGAGTCTGTCCATTGACTTTATTATACCCGATCTGGGCCCATTTCCCTAAGATGAAGGGGGCCTCGCGAGGGTGCTACCCCTTCACCCGCCTGGGATCAGGCGAGACCGTGCGGCCGGAGACCGCCCCTACGAGAGGCGCCCCTTCGTAGGCGCAGCTCGCAGCTGCGCACCCGTCGATATCCCTTCACCCGCCTGGGATCAGGCAAAACCGTGTGGCCGGAGACCGCACCTACGACAAGGGCCGTCACCCGCGCGGTTGGGTACAACGGGGATGTAGGGCGGGTCTCTGGCCCGCCGTGGGTGGCCGTCTCCGACACCATCGTATGGCCGGAGACCGCACCTACGACAAGGGCCGTCACCCGCGCGGTTGGGAACAACGGGGATGTAGGGCGGGTCTCTGGCCCGCCGTGGGTGGTCGGTTCTGCGGGGAACCGGCTACCGGGAGACGGTGGCCGTTGGCTTTGACACAGGCCGCGCGGACGTGCTAGCATCGGGCCATGGTTCGCAACTGGGGAGCCGCCCGGGTGAAGGTGGCGGCCGAGAGAGACGAAGGCGTGGAAGTGGAACGGGCGCACTGGGCCAGCCGTATCCTGCTGGCCATAGCCCTGCTCCTGTACCTGGCCACCCTGGACAACGGCTTCCAGCCCTACGAGCTACGGGGCGGTGATCTGATCACCCACCAATACGCCCAGGTCCAGGCCCGACCCAGCAACGCCCCGGGCTACCCCCTCTACACCATGGGCGGCTGGCTCTGGTTCCACGGCCTGCGCCAGGTATTCCGCTGGCTGGGCGTGACCCATCCCAACCCCATTCCCATCCTGAGCAGCTACAGCACCCTGTGGGCCCTGCTGGCCCTCTGGCTCCTCTATCGCACGGGCTGCCACCTCACCCGCAGCCCGGATCGGCCCGGCGGCAACTGGCCCCTGGCCTGGCTGGTGGCCGGCTTCTACGGGGTCACCTACTTCTTCTGGTACTACGCCACCACCACGGAACAGTACACCAGCGCCATTGCCCAGACCCTGGCCATCGTCTACGTCTACCTGCGCTGGCGAGAGGCGCCGGAGCCCGACAACCGCTTCCTCTACCTGCTGGCCCTGCTGTCTGGCCTCTCCCTGGCCCACATGCTCACCGTGGCCTTCATCGTGCCCCCCCTGGTAGCGGTGATGCTGTGGCAGGCGCCAGGCCTGCTACGGCGGATTCGGCCGCTGGCGGGGACGGTCCTGGCCGCGCTGCTGCCACTCCTCAGCTACGCATATGTCTACCTGAGGGGAGCCGCGCACCCCGAGTGGTGGGGTGAGGGACCGTGGCGCACCCCAGGCGAGTGGTTCTGGGCCTTTGTCAGCACGGCCCAGGGGCGAGAAGAGCTGAGCTGGGGCTTCGAGCCGGGCCGGGCCTTCTTCGGCAACGGTTTCCCGGAATTGATCTGGCAGGAGCTGAGCATCCCCATCCTGATCCTGGGCCTGGTGGGAATCGCCCTGCTGGGTCGGCGGCTGGCCTGGCTCCTCTATGGCACCCTGGCCATCTACCTGGGCTTCTGCTGGGCCTACCGCTACGGCAACTGGTTCCAGGTCATCCTGCCCACCTATCCCCTCATCCTGCTGGGCGTGCTCGCCCTGGCGGATCGCTGGCAGCGCCGGCCATGGCCCCCAGCGCCCGGCTGGCTGCGTACCTGGCTACCCGCCCTCCTGCTTCTGGCGGCCATCGCCTGGCGCACAACTGCCTCCCTGCCCGGGGCCAATAGCCACAACCGTCCCCAGGACACAGCCCTGGACCGGGCGGCCGTGCTCCTGGACCAGCCCCTGCCCATCGGCGCCGGACTCTTCGCCGCGGTGGACGACGCCCTGGCCCTGGACTACCTGACCCGGATCTGGCAGATCCGCCCGGATCTGGCCGTGGTGGGCAGTGATCAGGCCGCGACGCGCCTGGCCCACCACCAGCTTGTCCTGGCCACGTGGGACGCGGCCGCCACCCTGCGGGCCGAGCTGCCCCCCACCCTGCCGGTGACGGTCCAGAGCTTCGGGGCAGATTGGCTGGCGTTCCAGCACGGCCAGGCGGCCCATCCTCTGGCCGCTGCCCAGGGCCAGCCGGTGAATTGGACGGTGAGCGTGGGAGACAACTTGGGGGACAACCTGAGGGACGGGGAGGGAGTGGTGGTGTTGGAGCGCATCGCGGTGACCCCCGCGCCCCAGGGTGCGCCGGTGCGTCGACAGGCCCCGCCGGGCCTGGACGTGACCCTCTATTGGCGTCTGCCTGCGACCGGCTGGCCCCAGGGGCTCGCCATCAGCCTCCGGCTCACCCGGGGCGGCGCCCTGATTCCAGCTCCGGAAGATCCGGCCGGCGGGTTCATCCAGCAGGATCGCCCCGGGCCGGCCCATGGCCATCTGACGCTGTCGGGCTGGCCGCCTGACGAGCCGGTGGCGGATGGCTACCGGCTGCCCCTCCCCGCCATGGGCCAGGTGGACGGCCTGCAACTGGTGCTCTACCGGGTTGTGGATGGTGGGTTTGAAACCGTGGCCGTGTTGGATCTGCCCCTGCCGGACCTCTCGGGGCAATGACGCCACGGATTTGCAGGGAAGTCCGGGAAATAAAAGACGCCGCCGGATCGTCCGGCGGCGTCTTTTCTGGCAGTCGAAACTCAGGCCTCTTCTGCCTCGGCAGCTGCGGCCTTGGCCTGAGCCTGGGCAGCTGCAGCCTTTTCCGCCGCAGCTTTTTCCGCCGCAGCTTTCTCGGCGGCCGCCTTCTCCGCAGCCCGCTTTTCGGCATCGGCCCAGGTTTCCCCTTCCCGGACCACGGCCACCTGGAATTCGGCGGACACCTCGGGCACCAGCCGGATCTCCAGCGTGTACAGGCCCAGCTCCCGGATGGGCTGGTCCAGCTGGATCTTCCGCCGGTCCACCTCGAAGCCGGTGGCTTCCGCCAGCTTCTCGGCAATGTCGGCGCTGGTGACCGAGCCGTAAAGCCGGTCGTTTTCGCCGGCCCGGGCCTCAAAGAGCAGGCGCTGCTGCCGGATCACCTCGGCCTGGGCTTCGGCGTTGGCCCGCTCCCGGGCCCGGCGCCGGATGCCGGCCTGCCGGCTCTCTTCTGCCTGCTTGAGCGCGCCCTTGGTGGCCAGGATGGCCAGGCCCCGCGGCATCAAGTAGTTGCGCGCATAGCCGCCGGCCACGCTGTGGACTTCTCCTGCCAGCCCCAGGTCCGGTACGTCCTGGGTTAAAATTACCTTCATACGAGCCATTTGAACACCCTGCTTTCGTCCTATCGAATGAATTTCCCGCTGGATATCAGCGTTTTATCATCGCGTTCCAGTCAATAGCCTTGCTATTGTATTAGAGAGCGCTGGAATCACCAAATTTTTCCTGACCATCCATTAGCGCATCAGGCGGCTTCGTGCTATACTCGCGGCCATCCGGAGGCTGCCGCCCGACCGGTTGGCGCTTCAGCAAGAGGAATTTGAGGACATCGTGTCGTTGCATGACAGCCACTTCGTTCCCCGGACACAGCCGCCATCATCTGTGCAGCCCAAGAGCAGACCGTCGGCCCCAGCGGAGCGGTCAACCCGTAAGAAGGCCGACCTTCGTTCCCTGCTGGGGGTGGGGCTTCTCCTGGTGGGGCTCCTGGTGGGATGTTCGGCAGCCGACCTGGTGAACCGGGAGCCTGAACCTGTGCCGACCCGTGTCCCGGCGCCTACCTTTTCGCCGACGCCAGAGTTCATCCGTGCACCCATCGTGGTGACGCCGCCCAGGACGGGTACACCGGGCGTGCTCATTGTCCCCCCTGGAGTGGATCCCAGCACCTTGATTCCCATCCCAACCACGCCGCCCCCCACGGCCACCCAACCGGAGATCGCCCCACCCGAGGGGACGCCGCTGGCCATGGAGCCGCCCGGCCCCCAGGCGCCCACCGCCACCGGCCCCGCCTCGCCCATCCTGCTGCCCACGGCCACCCCCACGCCGTTGCCCACGGATACCCCCACCCCGACCCCCACGCCCTACGTGGTGGTGGAAAGTGGCCTGGTCAACCTGCGCAGCGGCCCCGGCCCGGAATATCCCCTGGTGGCCCAGTTGGGGCCAGGCATCCCCGTGGCCATCGTGGGGCAGAACCCGGAAGGCACCTGGTACCAGATCTGCTGCGTGAACGGCGAATCCGTCTGGGTGGCGGAAAATCACGTGCGGGTGGTGAACGACACCCGACAGGTGGCCCTGGTATTGGCGGATCCACCGCCCACGGCGACCCCCACGCCCACCGCCACCGACACCCCTACCATCACGCCCACGCCCACGGCCACCCCTTATCCCTTTGCCGTGGCCGAGGGGCCTCTCTTCTTTCCCAGCAACAACCCATGGCTCACCATCTGGGTCAAGGTGTTCGTGCCCAACCCGGGCGGGGATATTCCCCTGCCCGGCTATCACCTGGATGTGAAATTCCGCAACCGGGACTTCAACTCCAGCTTTGAGAGCCGCCCCAACACCAAGGGAGAAGAGCCCAGCTTCGACCACTTTGAATACAGCGTCCCACCGGGCACGGCCAGCGGCAACCGGGTGCCGTTCAACTACAAATATGAATTCAAGCCGCCAGATCCCAGGTCGCTGGATCCAACCAGCACCGATTCCCCCCTCAAATTGATCGACGGCTACTGGCAGATCTACCTGACCGACGGCGCAGGCAACCAGCTCTCGGCGCCCATCGAGTTCAACACGCTGCTGGGGAACCCCAACCTGGAAGTGTACGTGGCCTGGGCGCGGATTCGCTGAACCCATCGCGGAAGACGATGAGAAGGCAAGCTCGTGAACGTTCGACCACAGACCGGCCCCGAGAGGCCATCCATACCGAACGCCCAGCAGGCAGGCGGCCCCATGGGCTGGATCTGCTCTGGCCCTGGCTACTCATGGGCCTCCTGCTGCTGGGCTGCTCCGCCGCGGACCTGGTGCAACGGAGCCGGGTCACGCCCACGCCGGAGCCCATAGCCGTGCTGGTACCCACCTTCACCCCGACCCCCGACCAGCGGCTGCCCGTGATCATCGTCACCCCGCCGGCAGATGGCAAACCCGGCCTGATCATCGTGCCGCCGGGCATGGACCCCAGCGCCGTGCTGCCGGTGTTGCCCAGCGCCACGCCCGCCCCACCGGATATCTCCACCCCCCCGGTGGAGCCCACACCCGGCCAGCCCCCCTCAGTGCCCGGTCCCATGCCGGCCACGGCCACCCCCAGCCCTTCCCCCACGGCGACCCCCAGCCCGACGCCCACGCCCTACGTCCTGGTGGAAAGTGGCCTGGTGGCGCTGCGCACAGGTCCCGGCGTGGAATATCCCCAGGTCACCCAGCTGGGGCCGGGGATTCCAGTGGCCATCATCGGCCGCAACATCGAGGGTACCTGGTACGAGATCTGCTGCATCAGCGGCCTGACCCTGTGGGTTGCCGCGTCCCATGTGGCCGTGCGCAACGACGTGAGCCAGGTGGCCATCGGCAGCGCCGGCCCGCCGCCCACCGCCACGCCCACCTTTACACCCACGGCGACAGACACGCCCACGGCGACCCCCACGCCCACGCCCTACCCGTTCGAGAAGAGCATCGGCCCCCAGTTCTTCCCCACCAGCAACGAGTTCCTGACCATCTGGGCCAAGATCTTCGCCGGGCCCAACGACCAGCGGGCCGATCCCCTGACCGGCTACCGACTGCGGGTCTTCTTTGAAGGCTTTGAGCGGCCCAACGCCAGCGGCATGGAATTCAGCGTGGACACCTTTCAGCGGGCCGGACCTCCGGGAGATGGGAAAAATACGGTACAATACAACTTCAAGTACGAGTACTACCCGCCGGATCCCCAGACGGCCGGGGCCAGCAGCGGCACCACCCGGCTGCAACTGTTGGGGACCGGCACCTGGACGGTCTACGTGACCGATGGATCGGGCGCACAGCTTTCCGAAGCGGTTACCTTTACCACGGCCCCCGACAATCCGAATCGTGAAATTTACATTGGCTGGACGCGAGTACGTTGATGAATCAGAATCGGTACAATCAGACCCGGTACAATCAGACCCGGTACAATCGAAAGCGGTACAATCGACAAGTGCCCTGTCAATCCCTTTCGCCTGACCCTGCCCCCTGGGGCCGGCGGCCTCTTGGCCAGCCGCGCCTCCTGGCCCTGCTGGCGGCGGGGCTCCTGGCCATGCTCCTGAGCGGCTGCGGGCTCTTCGGCCGGCCGTCCGAGGCCGCGGGCGAACCCTTCCTGATCCGCACACCCTATCCCACCTTCACCCCCACCACGGCCCTGCAGCCGGAGACGGCGGCATCGGCCGCCAGCCTGGCCAGCGATTCAGGCCAGGCCCAGGCGCCCACCCCACCGCCCCCCCAGGTCCGGGCCGTGGTCAACACGGCCCTGGTCAACGCCCGCACCGGCCCCGGCACCGACTTCGCCGTGGTGGACATGGTGGAGCAGGGGCAGGAGTTGGAGGTGGTAGGCAAGAACCCGGCCGGCACCTGGTGGCAGGTCTGCTGTGTGGACGGCCAGACGGCCTGGATCATCGGCGAGTACGTGGATCTCGCCGGGCCCACCGACGCGGTCCCGGTCACCAGCGGCCCCAACGCCGCAGCGCCCCTGGCCCAGGCAGCCCCCCAGCAACCCATCGCGGTGGTTAACACGCCCCTGGTCAACGTCCGCAGCGGCCCCGGCACCGAGTTCCAGGTGATCACCATGGTGGAGCGGGGCCAGGAATTCGACATCGTGGGCAAGAACCCGGCCGGCACCTGGTGGCAGATCTGCTGTGTGGATGGCCAGACGGCCTGGATCATCGGCGAATATGTGGATACCGATGGCCCGGTGGACGGGGTGCCTGTGACCAGTGGCCCCGGCGCCTCGGCGCCCCCGCCCGCCAGCGCCGAGGCCGTCCCCCCGCCGGTGACGCCCACCAGCAGCCAGTCCTTGCCCGCCGGCAGCTACACCTTCGACCTGGTAGCCCAGGAACAGTTCCCGGAATCGGAGATGGTGCGGGTCTACCTCTACGTCTACGCGGAAAATAACAGCGCCCTGGCCGGCTACAGCCTCCAGGTCCTCAAGGATGGCGCGGCCCTGCCGGTGGAGGAGAAGTCCTTCGGCGGCCAGCCAGGTTTCACCTGGCCCTTCCAGGATGCCCGCCAGCGCTTCCAGAACATGAAGGTGGAATTCCCCGGCGTGGCCCCGGCCGGCACCTGGCAGGTGCAGCTGGTGGATGGCCAGGGCGTGGCCGTGGGGCCTGCAGCCACCTTTGTGCTGAGCGCCGACGACCCACGCCAGGAGCTCTACGTCCGCTATCAGCGCCGATGATATGAACCCTCGCCCGTCTGTCCCTGGAGCCAGCGGCCGGATGGGGCTGCTGCTGGCCGTGTTGCTGGCAGGGCTGGCCCTGCGCCTGCTCCGGCTGGAGTGGCAGCCCCTCTGGTGGGATGAAGGCTACAGCGCCTACTTCGCCACCGAGCCCCTGGGCCGGATGCTCTGGCTGACGGCCCGGGACATCCACCCGCCCCTGTACTATGGGCTGCTCCACGGCTGGATCCTGGCCCTGGCCCCCCACGGGAGCCCCCTGGGGGCAGCCGTGCTGCGCACCTTCTCGGTGCTGGCCGGCTTCCTGGCCCTACCGGCCATGATCTGGTTGGCCGCCACCTTCTTCCCGGGTCGCCGCCGGGTGCCCCTGTTGGCGGTTCTGCTCCTGGCCGTGAACCCCATGCACCTCTACTACAGCCAGGAGATCCGGATGTACGGCCTGGCCATGGTGCTGGGCATGGTGAGCACCGGCTGCCTCTGGCACGGCCTGCGAAGCGCCAGGCATGGCCGCCCGGACTGGCGCCCCCTGTTGGGCTATGTGGTGAGCAGCGCCCTGGCCCTCTACACCCTCTACTATATGGGACTGTTGGTGGCCGCCCAACTGGCCTGGGCCCTCTGGCACCTGCGGGAAGAGCCCCGGCGCTGGCGGCCCTGGCTGCTGGCCGGCCTGGCCGTGGGGCTCCTCTACCTGCCCTGGCTGTTGTATGCCGTGCCCAACCTCCTGGGCTACGTCCAGGACAAGGTCCAGGCTGACCAGGACCGCCCCCTGGACCTGTTCAGCTACACGGTGCGCCACCTGCGGGCTTTTCTGGCCGGCCATGTGGCCGCCCCGGATCGGCTGCGGAACCTCCTCATGACTGCCGGTGGCGTGGGCCTGATCCCCTTGATTGTGGCTACACGAAGTAGCAGCACGTCCACCCAGCGCCCCCCAGCGGAGGCCGACGCCCGCCAGGCCCTCTGGGCCTTCCTGCTGGTGCCCGCGGGCCTGGCCTTCCTGCTCAACCTGCGCCTCCCCTTCTTCCCCCAGGGCGGGGAACGCCTGCTCCTCTTTGCCCTCCCCTATTTCCTGCTCCTCCTGGCCCATGGGCTGGACCGGGGACTGGAGCGCTCCCGGCTGGCCACCGTGGCCCTGGCCTGCCTCCTGGTGGGCGCCGGAGCCGGTGTCTGGACTTTCCTGAGCGTGCCCCGTTACAGCGAAGAGGACTACCGCCCCATCGTGGCCCAGATCACCCAACAGGCCCGCCCCGAGGATACGGTCCTGGCCATCTTCCCCTGGCAGGTGGGCTACTGGCGGGTCTACGCACCTCGCCAGCCCGACGGTTCCCTTGTCCCGCCCCAGCCCGCGCCTTTGGGCCAGGAAGCCCTGCGCTGGGGACCGGCCATGGCCACGGCCATCGACCAGGCCCTGGAACGGGGGACGGTCTGGTTCCCGGCGCCCCTGGCCTTCGGCAGCACCCTGCCCGGCGAGATCGAGACGTACCTTCAGGAGAAGGCCATCAATGTGGTCAACCGTTGGTTCAGCGCCACCACCCGCCTGAGTGCCTGGGCCCAGGTGCCCACGCCGGAAGCCCAGGCCCACCCCGCGGCGTTGGGCCCCGTGACCCTGCTGGCGGCGGGGTTCGCACCGGGGGAGGTCGCCAGCGCCAACCAGCCGGTGGCCGTGACCTTCCAGTGGCGTCGCCCGGCGACGGGCACCTACCATGTGGCCCTGCGCCTGCAGGACAGCCAGGGGTACGTGTGGGCCGGGCGGGATTACGAGCCCCTGGGCCTTTTCGCCGCGCCAGACCCGGCAGATCGGGGAGACCAGCTGACGGAGCAGGTTGGCTTTTTGATCCCGGCCGGCCTGCCCCCCGGCCCCTACACCCTGGCGGTGGGTGTGGGGGATGGCGACGGGAGCCGCCTTTTCCCGGTGGACGATGCCACCGGAGCCCTGCAGGATCTGGTGCCCCTGGGCCAGATCCTGGTGGTGCTGCCCCCGTCGCCCCCGGCCCCTGTCCGCCTCCCCATCCAGTTCCCCCTGGAGACGCCGACTGTCCTCCAGGGAGTGACGGTGCTGGGTGGCGCCACCCTGCCGCCCGACCAGGCCGCTCTGGCCGGCGATGAGCTACCCGTGCGGATCTTCGTCGGTTTCGAGGAATCGGCTGCGGACAGCTTGCAAGTTCACCTGCACCTGCTGAATCGAGACGGCCATGCGGTGGCCAGCTGGGAGGGCTGGCCCCTGGTCCATCACCCGCCAGACAGTTGGCCGCCGGGCGCGCTGGCCCAGTTGCCCATCTCCTTTTTCCTGCCCGCGGATTTAGAGCCAGGCCGCTATCGCCTGGCCGTCGGTCTGGCAGACCAGGCCACCGACCAGGCCACGCCACCGGCCGTCCTGACCGCCGTTGGAGTGACGCGACGTCCGGCCCAGTTCGAGGCACCCTCGCCTCCCCACCGGCTGGACCCGCCCATCCAGTTCGGCACCCATGCCCGGCTGCTAGGCTACGGCCTCTCCCCCCAGGAGAACGCCCTGGAACTGACCCTGTACTGGGAGGTCCTACAGCCTCTGCTGCCGCCCCACCACATCTTCGTACATGTGGACACAGCCGCAGGGGAAACCATCGCCCAGGCGGATGGTCCACCGGAGACGTCCGCCGGCCCGGCGCCCAGCGGAAGCTGGCTTCCCGGCGAATACCTGGCCACCACCCACCTCATCCCGCTGCCTGATGGAGAAGGCGCGGAGAGTCCCGCCCAGATCCGGGTGGGCCTCTATCGCCCCGGGGACAACGTGCGGCTGCCCGCATCCCGGGGCGGAGAGCCCGTGGGAGATGCAGCCGTCCTGGTGTGGCCCCGGCCATAGGAGCGCGAGGTCGTCTGCAGGCGCAACGACAGCGGACGGGCACGGGGACCCACCCCTACGGAAACGGGCACCCCGTCGTAAACGCCGCTCGTAGCGGCGCTGCCGTCGCCGTCACTTCACCCACCGGGACACGGCACCATCGGGCGGACATGGGAGCCCGCCCCCTACCGGCCATCGCCGTCTCATCGTAGGCGCCGCTCGCAGCGGCGCATCTGTCGCTGTGCCTTCACCCGCCGGGACTGGGTACCATCGGGCGGGCACGGCGGCCCGCCCCTACGGAGGCGGCGACAGGAGCGGACATGGGGGAGCCCGGACGCCTGGCGCCGGGCTGCAACCTTTCCACCCCTCCACCGTAGTGATACAATGCAATCGGCAGATGGCAGCGATTGCACGTCTGTCAATTGCACATCTGTCATGGCAGCGATTGCACATCTGTCAATGGAGTCCAATCTGCAATTTGTTGGATGCCAGGAGGGATCCGATGGAAGAGAAAGAAATGGGCACCCAGGCGGAGGCCGGTGCCCAGGAGGAACAAGCCCGGCAGGAGAGTCACCAGGAGCGGATCAGCGGCCAGGAACTCATCCAGGAGCTGGATCGCCTGGGCCACAAGGTGGCGGAAGTGGTGGAAATCGCCTGGAACAGCGAGCAGCGTAAGCACATCCAGGAGGATCTGCGTCGGGGGCTCTCGGCCCTGGTGGCCAACCTGGAACAAGGACTCCAGGAGGTCAGCCAGAAGCCCCAGACCCGGGAGATCCTGGAGAAGGCGGAGGATGTGGCCGAGTCGGTGGGCGAGAAGGTGCGCAGCAGCAAGGTGGCCCAGGAGCTAGCGGCCGGATTGGTCCAGGGGCTACGGGCCCTCAGCGAGCGCATGGACCGGCTGGCCGCAGAGCTGCAGGAAAAACAGCCCACCTCCCAGGGCGACGCCGAAACCGGCGAGCAGGAGATCCCCATCGACCGGGAGTGAGGGGGCGGGATTGCCGCCGGGTTCTATCACCGGTTTTCTTTCACTTTGATTTCACCGAAGCGATTTCGCCGAAGCGATTTCGCCAAAGCGGGCGCAAAGGAAGATCCCTTTTCTCCGATCTTCCCCTGCGCCCGCTGCACCGCTACAAATACAAAAATCCGCCCCCTCAGAAAAAGAGCTTGGCCAGGGCCAGGACGCCCTGCTTCCAGGGCACCCGGTGGGAGACGCCGCTCTTGCCCTGGAATTCGTGCAGGTGTTCGATATACCACTGGTAATTGCGGATGAGGGCCTCTTTGTTGGAATATTTGGGGCGGAAGCCCAGCACCCGCTCTGCCTTTTCGATGGAGACGTAGGAGTCCTCGGTGACCGTCTCGTACACCCACCGGTAGAGGGGGGAGAGGTGAAGTTTCTCCAGCAGCCGCAAGGTCCAGATGGCCGGCGCGGCGGGGATGGGGATGATACGCTTACCGTGGCCGGCGTAGTCTAACACGGCCTGGTAATCTTCCTTCAGGGTGGTGAATTCTTTGGCCCCGATGTTGAAGACATCGTTGACCTTCGCGCAATCCCCTGTGGCCACCAGGTAGATGGCCTCGCACAGGTCCTCCACATCCAGCAGCTGGTAACGGTTGTTGCCGCTCCCCAGGACGGGGAAATTTTTGCCCTCTCGGGCCCAGTCATACAGCAAGGCAAAGACCCCCAGCCGCTCCGGCCCCACGAAGGACTTGGGGCGGATGATGGGGATGCACATGCCCTTCTGGCGAAACTCCTGGCAGATCTCCTCGGCGATCACCTTGGCCTCGCCGTACGGACCGACCCCGTCCAGCGGATCGTCCTCGTAGAGGGGATGGTGGTCTGGGATGCCGTAGACCGCAGTGGAGGAGATGTGGACCACCCGCTCCACCTGGTGGTCCAGGGCAGCCTGCAACACGTTGCGCAGGCCGTCGATGTCAGTGGTGTAGATGTCTTCGGGGGAATAGAGGGGGAGGGCCGCCGCGGTGTGGACCACCACATCCACGCCAGCCATGGCCTGGTCCACAGCCTTGGGATCCCGGATATCCCCCACCAACGCCTGGATCTGATCCCGCTCTGGGTAGTCGAAGGGTGCGATGTCCAGGGAGACAATGCGGTGGCCCCGCTGCAACAGGTAGCGGATCAGGTTGATGCCCAAAAACCCGGAACCACCGGTGATCAGGAAGGTTTTGGTGTCAACGGGATTGGTGGCTGCCTGGTCGGCAGCCGTCGATGCAGTCGGTGTTGCGGTCATGGTGATGCTCCATCTATCTCAGCTTTCCAGCGGGCCAATAGCGTCCGGGTGGACTCAAAAGCCAGTTCCCCCGGCACCTCCGCCGGCGTAAACCAGCGGGCCTCGTCCGCGTCGTCGTCGCAGACCAGGGTCATCCCCACCGCCTGGGTCGGGACCGCCCGATATGCCAGGACGATGCCCCGGCTCCGGGCGCCTGGGCCGGCCATGGGGTAGATCCCCAACAGCTCCTGGATCTCCACGGCCAGCCCCACTTCCTCCTGCACTTCCCGGCGCAGGGCCTCCTGGGGCATCTCGCCGGCATCCATGAAGCCGCCGGGCAGGGCCCATTTGCCCCGGCCCGGATCCACGCCCCGGCGGATCAAGAGCACCTGCTTCCCCCGGGTGATCAGGGCGATCACAGCCACCTTGGGGTCCTGGAAGTAGATGAAGCCACAGGCCGGGCACTGGGGGCGGATGCGGCCGAAGAGTTCCCGCCGCACCAGCCGGGTGCCGCACAGGGGGCAGTAGCGGTATTCGGTTCCGCCCCCCTCTTCCGCCGCAGGGATCGGCTCAGATATCGACTCGGGGCGCTGAAGGGATTCGGACGCCTGTTCGCCCGCCGTTCTCTCGCTTGCCATGGGCAAGATTATACTGGCTTTTGGGACCAAAGGAGAAACCCGGCAGGCCCTGACCCGGCCCTTTGGCCCTGCCCGCTGTAGCAGGCCGGATGGGACGATGGAATTTGTCATATCCCAAATGCGAAGACTATAATGGCGACAGCGTCTTGTGCATGTTGCTACAGGGCCAGGACGCCCTGGACCACGGCCCGTACAGGTGCAGATGGGCCTACCGCCCGCCCACAGGCATGGCGGGGGACCTCCTGCCCCGTTCCACCGAATTTCACCCTCAGTTTGCCAAGGAGGATCGACGTTGAATCTACACGAGTATCAGTCGAAGCGCATTTTTGCCCGGTATGGCATCCCCATACCCAATGGCGAAGTGGCGACCACGCCCAGCGAAGCCCGGGACATCGCCGTGCGGCTGGGAGGCCCGGTGGTCATCAAGAGTCAGGTCCTGGTCGGCGGGCGGGGCAAGGCCGGTGGCATTAAGCTGGCCAAGGACCCCAACGAAGCCGAAGCCCGGGCCGACGAGATCCTGGGCATGAACATCAAAGGGCTGACCGTCAAAAAGGTTCTGGTCGATCAGGCGGCGGACATCGCCAGCGAAATTTACCTGGGCGCGGTGCTGGATCGGGCCCGGCGCCGGGTGGTCCTGATGGCCAGCAGCGAAGGCGGCGTGGAGATCGAGGAAGTGGCCCGGGAGACGCCGGAGAAGATCATCACCGTGGCCGTCCACCCCTTCCTGGGCCTGCGGGATCACCAGGCCCGCATCCTGGCCGACGGCATCGGCCTGCCCAAACAACACATTCGCCAGTTCACAGCCATCGCCCAGGGTCTCTACAAGGCCTACGTGGACTGCGACGCCAGCCTGGCCGAGATCAACCCCCTGGTGATCACCGGCGACAACAAACTGCTGGCCCTGGACGGCAAGATGGTCCTGGACGACAGCGCGCTCTTCCGCCACCCGGACCTGGCCGAGCTGCGGGATCCGGACGAGGAGGACCCTTCCGAGCAGGAAGCCCGGCGCTATGGCCTGAGCTACATTCACCTGGACGGCGAGATCGGCTGCATGGTCAACGGCGCGGGCCTGGCCATGGCCACCATGGACATCGTCAAATTCTACGGGGGCGAGCCCGCCAACTTCCTGGATGTGGGCGGCGGTGCCCAGGCGGACAAGGTGGCCGCGGCCCTGCGCATCATCCTGTCGGACAAGCGGGTGAAGGCCGTCCTCATCAACATCTTCGGCGGCATCACCCGCTGTGACGAGGTGGCCCGGGGCGTCCTGGAGGCCATCGAAAGCCTCAACGTCACGGTGCCCTTTGTGGTCCGCCTGGTGGGCACCAACGAAGAAGAGGGGCGCCGCATCCTGGCCGAAGCCAACCTCATCACCGCCACCAGCCTGGCCGACGCCGCCCAAAAGGCCGTGGCCGCCGCGAAAGGAGAGTCCGCATGAGCATCTTAGTCGGCAAAGAGACGCGCCTGCTGGTCCAGGGCATCACCGGCCGGGAGGGCGCTTTCCACACCCAGCAGATGATCGAGTACGGCACCAACGTGGTGGCCGGTGTCACCCCCGGCAAGGGGGGCGAATGGGCCGTGGGCAACACGCCCGTCTTCGACACGGTGCAGGAAGCCGTGGCCGCCACCGGCGCCAACACCAGCATCATCTACGTCCCGGCCCGCTTCGCGCCCGACGCCATCTACGAAGCCGCGGACGCCGGTATCGAGCTGGTCATCTGCATCACCGAGGGCATTCCGGCCCTGGACATGGTCCAGGTGCGGGCCTACCTGGATACCACCAACACCCGCCTCATCGGCCCCAACTGCCCCGGCCTGATCACCCCCGGCGAGGCCAAGGTGGGCATCATGCCCGGCCACATCCACACCCCCGGCACCGTGGGCATCGTCAGTCGCTCCGGCACCCTGACCTACGAGGTGGTCTACGCCCTCACCGCCCGGGGCATCGGCCAGAGCACGGCCGTGGGCATCGGCGGCGATCCCATCATCGGCACCACCTTCCTGGATGTGCTGCAGATGTTCGAGGATGACCCGGGCACAGAACAGGTAGTGCTCATCGGCGAGATCGGCGGCACCGACGAACAGCGGGCAGCCGAGTTCATCGCCAACCACATGACCAAGCCGGTGACCGCCTTCATCGCCGGTCAGACAGCTCCCCCCGGCCGGCGCATGGGCCACGCCGGCGCCATCATCTCCGGCGGCGAGGGTACCGCGGCGGAAAAGATGGCCGCCCTCCAGGCCGCCGGCGCTCGGGTAGCTCGCCACCCCGACGAGATCGCCAGCATTGTGGCGGAGAACATCAGCCAGTAAGACCGAGAGGCGTCTATTCGCCCAGGAAGCAGAAGGTACGTAGGGCGTGGTGCGTAGACTGAGACACGCGCCACGCCCTACGCACTACGTTAAGGCCGCTTGTCCGGTATGGAAGCCGGACCTGCGGAATGATATGCGAATGGGTAGCCCATTGTGACCACAGCTTCCCTGTGGCGCGAGGTGCTGGCCTACCTCCCCGCCGACCGCCGACGTGTCCTGGCCAGGGGCGAAACCATACCGGCCCGGGCAGTGGGTGCGGTGCTCTTTGTGGACATCTCCGGCTTCACACCGCTCACCAACGCCCTGGTAGCCCACTTCGGCCCCCAACGGGGTGCTGAGGAAACCACGCGCCACCTGAACACCGTCTACAATGAGCTCATCGGCCAGATCCATCGCCACGGCGGCAGCATCATCGGCTTCTCCGGCGACGGCATGACCTGCTGGTTTCCCGCACCTCAGGAAAAGCCAGGGAAAGCGCCAACGGAAGCGCTGGCAGTGGCGGTGAACCAGGCCCTGGCCGCGGCCGCCCGGCTCCAGGAAGCCATGGCCGCCTTCGCCAGGCTCACCGTGGCCGAAGGCGTCACCGTCCACCTGGCCGTCAAAGCCGTCATCAGCGCAGGGCAGGTGTTGCGCCAGGTGGTAGGGGACCCCGCCCTCCAGCTGCTGGATGTGGTGGCCGGCTCCCCGGTGGATCGGGTGGGCGTGGGCGAACGGCTGGCCCGCTCCGGCGAGGTGTTACTGGATGCCCAGATCCTCCCCCTGGTCGGCGATGGGCTCCAGGTGGTGGACTGGCGCCACGGCCAGGACAAGGACGCCCCTTTCGCCGTGGTACGGCCCGACGCCATCCCCGCCGGCATCGTCGCCCCTCTGAACGACACGACGCCTGATCCGCTTCCCCTGCCCCAATCCCGGCTCCGGCCCTGGCTTCTGCCGGAGGTCTACGCCCGGCTCCAGGCCGGGCAGGAGCGTTTTCTGGCTGAGCTGCGGCCAGCCGTGGCCCTGTTCGTGCGCTTCGGCGGCCTGGACTTCGACCAGGATGAGGCGGCCGGTGCCAAGCTGGACGCCTACGTGCGCTGGGTGCAGCAGGTGCTGGCCCGCTACGAAGGAGCCCTCATCCAGCTCACCACCGGCGACAAGGGGAGCTACCTCTACGCAGCCTTCGGAGCACCCCGGGCCCACGACGACGATCCCCGTCGGGCCGCGGCCGCGGCCCTGGACCTGATCCAGCCGCCCCCCCAGCTCCTCTTCCGGCCCACCGTTCAGATTGGGCTGGCCCGGGGAACCATGCGGGTAGGCCCTTACGGCAGCGACAGCCGCCAGGCGTATGGCGTCCAGGGGCCAGCAGCCAACCTGGCTGCCCGCCTGATGATGCATGCCCGGCCCGGCCAGATCCTGCTGGATGAGGCCATGGCGGCCGCGGTGGCCCCCCTCTTTCAGGCGGAATCCCTGGGCGAGCTCCCCCTCAAAGGCAACGCCCGGCCGGTGCCCGTCTTCGAACTCACCGGCTCGCGCCAGGCCACGGGCGCCCTCTGGGCGCGCCGCTACGACGCCTTCTTCGGCCATCGCCTGGTGGGCCGGGAGGAGGAAATGGCCACCCTGCTGGCCCTCCTCCAGCAGGTGACGTCCACCGAACCGCCCGGCCGGGGACAGCTTCTGCAGGTGGTAGGCAGCGCGGGCGTGGGCAAGAGCCACCTGGTGGCAGCCCTGGCCCAGGAAGCAACCCGCCGGGGCCTGTGGGTCGCCATCGGCGCCTGCCAGAGCACCGGCCGGGACATCGCCTACTACGCGGCCCGTCAGGTGGCCCGGGAGCTGCTGGGGCTGACCGATCCCCAGGCTGATGAAGCCACTCAGATCGCCCGCCTGGAGGCGTCCCTTGCCACCTTGAACCCCGACTGGCAGGTGCGCATTCCCCTCCTGGGCGATCTGTTGGGCCTGGCCATCCCCGACAACCCGACCACCGCGGCCTTCGATCCCCGCATGCGCCAGGAGGCCCTGACCAGCCTGGCGGTGGAGATCGTGTTGACGGCAGCCCGGCAACAGCCCCTCATGCTCCTCTTCGAAGATGCCCACTGGATGGATGAAGCCACCCAACAGCTGGTGCTGGCCGTGGCCCGGGCTGCCGTCCACGCACCGGTCTTCCTGGTGCTGGTGGAACGCCCCCGGAGCGACAGTCAGGATCCCTTTGCCGCTGAGCTGGCCCAGGTGCCCGGCCGCCACCAGCTCCACCTGCGGGAGCTGTCGGACGCGGGCCTGGCCGAGCTGGTGCAGGACCGGCTGGCCGGTCCCGTCGCGCCCCTGGCCTTGAACCTGATCCAGCTCCATGCCCAGGGCAACCCCTTCTTCGCCGAGGAGCTGGTGGATGCCCTGCGGGAGGCCGGGCAACTCGTCCTCGCCGAGGGGACCTGGACCCTGGCCCCGGCTGCGGTGGAGGCCCTGCGCCAGGCAGGTTGCCTGAACCGCCAGGGCGACCAGTTGACCGTGGGCGGCGAGTCCTCCCTCAGCGCGGTGGCCCTGGGCGTCCCTGAATCCATCCACGAGATCGTGCTGGCCCGCCTGGACCGCCTGCCGGAACCGGTCAAGCTCACCCTGAAGGTGGCCAGCGTCATCGGCCGGGTCTTCGAGGTGGGGCTCCTGGCCGACGCCCACCCCCTGGCCGTGGCAGGCAAGGCCCTCCGCGGGCATCTGGCGGTGATGGAGCGCCGGGATTTCGCCCGCCTGGGTCACGGGCGCAGTGAGGCCGACGGGGAAGCCATCTACCTCTTCAAGCACAACATCACCCAGGAGGTGGTCTATCGGACCCTGCTGGCCAGCCAGCAGCAGGAACTCCACCTGGCGGTGGCCCAGGCCCTGGAAGTGCGACAGCCCGACGCAGTAGAGCGGCTGGCCTTCCACTACCGCCACGCCGACCTGGGTCGCCCTCCGGTGCGGGAGAAGGCCCTCCACTACCTGGCCGCCGCCGCCCACCTGGCCAAACGGGAATATGCCAATGAAACCGCGCTGGGCTATTACAACCGGGCCCTGGCCCTGGAGGTGCGGCCCGAATGGCTGGCCGCCAAGGCGGAGATCCTGCACATTTTGGGGCGACGGAACGAAGAGGAGGCCACCCTCCAACAACTGAGCCGGATCACAGAGGCCGGCTCCCCGGCCAACGCGCCCGCGTCCCAGCTGCTGTGGGCCCGCTATCACGAGGCCATGAGCGACTACCGGGCAGCCCGGGCCGCGGTGGAGCGAGCCCTGGCCGGCTTTCGCCAGGCCAGGGAGCGACGGGGAGAGCTGCGCTGCATCCTTCAACTGGCCCAGATCGCGGGCAAGGAGGGAGACTACCCGGAGGAAGCCGCCCACTACCGCTGGGTCCTGGCCCAGATCGCAGGCCAGGAAGCGCACCGGGGGGAAGAGGCCGGGGCCCGCTATGGCCTGGGGCTGGTCTATCGCCAGCGGGGAGAGTACGACGCGGCGAACCGGGAGTTCCACCGGGCCCTTTCCCTGGCTCGAGCCCTGGGCGACCGGGAACGGGAGGCCCGGATCCTGACGGCCCTGGGCTTCGTGGCCCTGCGCCAGCGGCACTTCGCCCAGGCGGCCACCTACCACCGGGAGGCCCTGACCCTCCGCCGCCAGATCGGCGACCGGGCAGGCGAAGGGGCCAGCCTGCTCAGCCTGGCCCAGGTCATCCTGCACAGCAACGGCGACTTCAGCGAGGCCGAACAGAACCTGCGCCAGGCCCTGACCATCCAGCAGGCCATTGCCAACCGCTGGAGCCAGGCCATCGTCTTCAACGAGCTGGGCATCCTCTACTACCTGGTGGGGCGCTACGGCCAGGCCATGGCCTGCCTGGAGGATGGCCGACAGCTGGCCCAGGCCATCGGCGCAGAGGCCCTGGAGGCGTATCTGGTGTGCAACATGGGGCAGGTGGAGCGGGAGCAGGGCCTGGCCCAACCGGGAGACACTGACCCGTTCGCGCGGTCCGTGGCCTACCTCACGGAGAGCCTGGCCCTGGCCCAAAACCTGGGGGACAAGCAGCTGGAGACCCTCTGCCTCAGCGAGCTGGCCCTCACCCACAGCGCAGCCGGCCGGGTAGACGATGCCATCCGCTGCGCTGAATCCTCCCTGGCCAAGTTCCGGGAGATGGATCTCCACGTCTCTACCACCGGGGACCTGGCAACCCTGGCCGCCTGCCACCTGGCCCGGGGCCAGACAGCGGTGGCCCTGGACCATGCCCGCCAGGCGCTGGCCATCCTGGAGGAATGTCAGGGCGTCGGGCCGGACTTTCCCCACCGGGACTACCTGGTCTGTGGCCAGGTGTTGGCCGCCGCGGGACAGAATGACGACGCCGAGCAGGCCTACCGGGCGGCCTACCGCCTCCTCTCCAGCCGCGCCCAGGCCATCTCCGACCCGGCCATGCGCCGGGATTTTCTCTACCAGGTCTCCTTCAACCGGGCCATCATGGCCGAGGCCCAGCGGCGAGGCTGGGCCTCGGGATTCGGTGTTAGCGGCTGACGAAGGGCAGGTAGACTCGTCCGAAGTCGGGGTCGACCACCAGCAGGACGTAGATCCCGGGGCCTTGCCCCCGGGCTGTGGCCACGGCCTGGCCGGTGGTGGGCTCCGGCGTCACTGTGGTCTCCAGGGGTTGCCACGCCTGGCCGTTCCAGAAGTGGATGGCCACCTCTTCCCCGGCCGGAGCCTGGAGGGCCGCCCCGGCCATGCCGTTGGTGCCCGGCGGCGTGTAGCGGATGTGGACCGTGCCTGCGCCAATGAGGGAGGCCGGATAGGCCACCAGGCCGTAGGGCGCGCCGGCCAGCACGGTGTTGGCCGGCAGCGGGTAGGTGTTCAGGTAGCGCACCACCGAGACGAACTCGCCGTAGACCAGCTCCACGGTGGCGTCCGGGTAGAATTCAAAGACGCCGTCCGCCGAATAGACGGGCGCCTTTTCGCCGAAGCTGGCCGGGCCGGGGACTGTGCCGCCGCCGATGCCAAAGTCGATGAAGGCCACCCGGGCCGGGTTGATCTCGGTGTCCGTCTCATCCACCCAGACCTGGATGTAGGCCGCGGGAGTCACTTCAGGCAGGGTGACCGTGGCCGTGTGAATGTCGCCGGCGCTCAGGTCTGCCCCGGTGGAGCCGGGCTTGCCCTCGGGGTAGAGGCGGAGTTTCAGGTCCAGGCCGGCGGCCAGGGGCTGGGTGACGGTGATCTGCCAGGTGGTGCTGGTGACCGGGTGGGGCTCGATGATGGGCGCCCAGGTGGTGTCCCGCTCCATCCACAGCTCGTTGTCGCCGATCTGGATCTCCTCGCAGCCGTACTGGTAGCGCTGGGCCACAGGCACGTCGTTCTGGTTGATGTCCACCACACAGAGGCGGTCGTTCTCCTGGGGCCCCACCAGGGTGATCTGGGTCGAGCCCTGGGGCGGCGCCCCCTGGTCCAGCACCCGGTCGTCCCGGATAATCAGGGCCCGGGCCTCCCGGGAGGCGGTCTCTCCGTTCTGGTAGAGCAGGTTGAAGGTGGGGTCGAGCAGAGGTGTGCCGGGGCTGGCCGGGGGCTGCACCGACAGCCGGGTCAGGGGGACCGGCGGCGTCAACTGGGCGGCGCTGATGACCGGCGGGGTGCGCAGCCAGGGATACCAGAGCTGGATGGTGGCCCACTCGTGGCGGGGGAGGACCCGGTGGGCGTAGGTGTCGCTGCAGTTGTCGACCCAGTGCACCGGATCGGCCACGAAGGCCCAGTTCTTTTCCTCGTAGACCCAGCCCATGGCGCTGCCGGTGCAGCTATCCACCTCCACCACGTGGCCTTCGTCGTCCAGGCCGAAGTAGGTGTCGAAGAGGTAGAAGAAGTAGTGGCCGAACTCATGGGCCAGGGCCAGGGCCCGGTCATCGGCCAGGGTGGACGGGTCCACGGGCGCGCCGTTGAGCACGATGGGCTGGCCCGGCGGCGTGTTGAAGCGGTTCCAGTGGCTGCCCAGGTGAATCTGGCCGGGATAGTAGGTCAGGTCGCTGTAGACCGGGTCAGTGACCGGCGCGAGGACCATCCCCCCCGGGTCCGCCTCTGGGCGCAGCCTGTTGTTGGCCCAGTTGCGCACATCCGCCGTCTCCCACTGGGCCAGATTCTGGTAGATGATCACCTGGCCCAGGGCGGCCTGGCCGTCGGTGAAGGCGTAGAGATAGTCCGATGCCTTGGCCAGATCGACCAGCAGGGCGTCCTCTTCCGCCGGGGTCAGGTTCCACTCGGTGGAGACCACCAGGTCGAAGAGCATGAGGGGCTGATCGGCCGTGGCCACCAGGGTCATCTCGCCGGGGATGGTGGCGTTGAACGCGGCGTAGTCCACTGTTTGGGTGACGCCACTGGTGTAGTAGACGGTGTAGGCCTGGGTGGCGGTCATGGGCACCAGGGCCCAGAGGGCATCGCCGTTGAAGATCTGGTCCCGCTCCTGGACATAGCCCAGGGCGTCCACGTTGAAGGGCCGGCCATCCGCCACCCGGAAGACCTGGGTGCCGGGGCCCGCGGGGGTGCAGGCCGTGGCCGAATCCAGGCAGACGCGGATGGGGCAGGGCGGGCTCTCCAGGAGGGTCTCCACCCAGGTCTCGGGGAAGCGAGGGCCGATCTCCGAGGGCCAGCCGTAGGTGCCGCCGTTTTCCGTGACGGCCTCGTGGAAGACGGCCAGGCCGAAGGGCGTTCCACAGCGCGCGGTGAGCAGATCCAGGGGGATGCGGAATTCGGCGCTGTCGGGCAGGGTGCGGGGTTCACCCACCCGGGCCACGGCCTCCCAGCCGTCGATGGACTCGGGGACATAGGTCTGCACCGAATCCCCGGTGCCCACGTAGCTGCTGGTTTCTCCGTCCTGGACCCGTATCCGCAGGGAGATGTCGTCGGACTCGGCGTATTTCTCTTTCTCGTTGTCCCGGTCCAGGTACACTGCAAAGGAGCGTTCCGGATCGGTGACGGCGATGCCCTCCACGCAGATGTAGAGGTCCGTGGCATCCTGCAGGAGGTAGAGGTCGCTGACGGCGCCTTCGTGGTCCACGTAGCGGTAGTGGGCCCCACCCGCGTATTCGCCCTGGCCGGTACTGTCACAGAGGCCATCCAGATCCAGCCGGGCATTGGCCTGGATGGGGATGTCGACGGCAGTGGCCGGGGGCGTGTAGTCGATGATGAGTTCGGGCGGGCGGCTTCCCTCCCGGCTGCTGAAGGTGATGCCGGCGCCGGCGAAGGAATACCCCCGCACCTGGAGTCCGTCGTTGTAGTGGGCGGAGGGCTGGTGGACCCAACGGGCCACCAGATCCGTGACATCCACGCTGAACCAGCCAGTCTGGGTGGGCGGCGGTACGTTGGGATAGACGTTCACGGCCTGGGGTCGAGTGCCCCAGGTCACCGACGCTTCATCCCAAAAACCCAGCAGTTGATCGATCTGAAGGCTGGGCTGCGTGTTGGTCAGATCGGTGACGTAGAGGCGCAGGGTGGCCCGGTCGATGATGGTACCGGGGGGCAGGCTATTGAGGTCGAAATACAACAGCGACTGGGCATGGATGACGGCCGTGGAGTTGAGCTCATAGACCAGCAGACTCTCCTCCGCGCCGTAGTTGGTGCCGGGATTGGCGGAATGGACAAAGGTATCCCGGCTGGGGGTCAGGGTGACAGTCTCGGTGGTCGCCATGTCCGCGGCCTGGGCGCCCGTCCATCCCAGGGCGGCCGCCAACACGCTGCAGAAAAGGATGAATGCGCGGCAGGAATTCCACGAATATCGATTCACGAGCCCTCTCCTCATGTTTGCAGAACGGGTTTGCAGAACGGGTGAAGCTTTACGCCAAACCTCACCAATCCACGTCGCTCAGGTTGGCTTCCGTTCGGCTGTTGCGTTCCATCTCTACCCGGGGCAGGTCCAGGATGGTGATGACGCCCCGATCAAATTCCAACAGGCCCCGCCGGCGCCAGTCGTTGAGGATCCGGTTGACCCACTCCCGCCGGGCCCCCACCATGGATGCCAGGTCCGACTGGGTCAGGGCCAGGTCCAGTTCGTAACGCTTGCCGGGAACCAGGGCCCGGCCGTAGCGTTCGTTGTACAGGAGCAAGATATGGAGCAGGCGGCCCGCCGCGTCGAACTGGGCGATGGATTCGGCGAAGGAGGCGGTCCAGCGCAGCTTCTGGGAGAGCAGCTGCGCCAGCGCGACGGCCAGGTTGGGCATGGCCCGCACATGCTCCATGAAACGCTCCTGGGACATGGTGAGCAGGGCCACCGGGCTGATGGCCTTGGCCGTGGCCGAACGGGGCTGCTGATCGATGGCTGCCAGTTCCCCGATGATGTCGTAGGTCGAAAAGATATCGATGGATGTCTCCGCGCCGGACGGGCTGATCTTGAAGATGCGTACTTTGCCCTTCAGCACCACATAGATTTCCTGGCTCTCATCGCCCTGGCGGAAGATGATTTCGTCCTTGTCGTAGGTGCGCACATGAAAATCATCCACCAGGCGGAGCAAGTCCTTTTCGCCCAGGGTGTGAAAAAGGGGGATCTGCTTCAGAATGTCGAGACGCCTTTGCAACGGATCTGGGGCGCTCATGAACGGCTCCTCCCGTGACTGTAGCGGCTTTGGGGCCGTGGTGCTGTGTCGGGGAACACAGGCCAATCGTGAAACCTGGCACAGCCCGATGGTGCGCCAGCAAATGGCCACACAACCACAACCTGTGTTATGGTAGATTATCTGTGATTTTCCGGAGCTGTGCAACCGCGTGGCCGTCCCCCAAATAACTGACCCATGAACATCTTCAGCTGGCTACTGGTGGGCCACCTGGTCGGAGACTGGTTTCTGCAAAACGACTGGATGGCCCAGAGCAAGAGCACCCGCATCCTGAACCCGGCCATCCTGGTGCACTGCACCATCTACACCCTGGCCATCGTCGCGGCCATCGGCCTGGCCCGCCGCAGCGACGCCAGCCTGCAGGAGCCCGACCTGTGGGTCATCGCTGTCACCTTCCTGTCCCACTGGTTCATCGACGCAGTCCACCTGGCCGAACGGTGGGGGCGACTGCTCCGCCAGAGTGATCGGACCTTCGTCCGCATCATGGCCGACCAGACCCTGCACGTGGTGGTCCTGGTGGTGCTGGCAGAATGGCTGCGCTGAGAAATGGCTGCGCTGAGAAAGAGAAAGAGATGACCCGTATCTTCTACTTTTGCCCCGACTTCCCCCAGCCTTCCGGCGGCACCCGAACCCTCTACCGCCACGTCATGCGCCTGCGGGAAGCCGGCTTCGACGCCGCCATTGTGCACCGGGAGCGGGATTTCCGGCTGACCTGGCACCACTACCCCGCCCCCGTCATCTGGCTGGCCGACCGCCCCCGCTTCGAGGCGACGGATATCCTGGTCTTTCCCGAGGTGATGCCCGAATGGATCCAGCAGACCCGCCACTTCGCCGGCCGGCGGGTGGTCATCGCGCTGAGCTGGCTGCCCTCCTACGCCCGCCTCCAGCCGGGCGCCCGCTGGCAGGATTTCGGCATCCACCAGGCCATCACCACCTCCCCCGCGGTACAGCGCCACCTGGAATGGAGCATGGAGATCCCGGTCACCCTCATCCCCGAATGCATCGATGACGAATATTATGTCTACCAACCCGGACAAAAGGCCCGGGAGATCGGGTACATGACCCGCAAGGACAACAGCGGGGACTGGCTCCAGGGAACCCTCACCCGGCGGGGCCGAATCCGGGAGTGGCGCTGGGTTCCCCTGCGCAACCTGGACGAAACCACTTACGCCCAGGCGCTCCAGAGGGCCACCATCTACCTGGCCACCACCCTCCAGGAGGGTCTGCACGTCTCGGTGTTGGAGGCCATGGCCTGTGGCTGCCTGGTGGTAGGATACACGGGGATCGGGGGTGGGACCCACATGGTGGGCGAAGGCGACGGGCAAAACTGTGTGCTGGTGGAAAACGGCAACCTGCTCCAGCTGGGGCAGACGCTGGAGCAGGTATTGGCCGAGCTGGAGGCAGATGCCCACCGCTTCGATGGGGTGATCGGGCAGGCGCTGGAGACCGCTCGCCCCTATCAGGATCCAGCGCGGGAGCGGCAGGCCCTGGCCGACTTCTTCACCGCCCTGGCATCCTGAAAGGAGCTCGAGAGAAGAGCTAGACCAGAGCTGGGGGAGGGACCGCTGGGGAGCGGCCCAGGTGCGTCTTGAGAAAAGCGACGGCCACGTGTACCGGGACGGCCACGCCCACCTCGGGGCCGTTCATCAGGGTGTTGAGGCCCACCAGCCGGCCCCGGCTGTCCAGCATGGGGCCGCCGGAATGGCCCGGTCGCAGGTGGAGGCTGGCCGCCACCCACTCCCGGCCGCTGTGGGCCAGCTCGGGCAGCTCCGAGCCGGTGCCGATGACCACCCCCACAGTGGCGCCCCCTGTGACGCCCCAGGGGAAGCCCAGGGAAAGCACCAGCTCCCCGGGCCGCAGGCGACGGGAGTCGGCCAGGGGGATGGCCGGCAGGCCGTGGGCCGACACCCGCAGCGCAGCCAGATCCAGGGAGGCATCCTGGGCCAGGATGCGAGCCGGCAAGGTGCGGCCGTCAGCCAGGACTACTTCTAGCGGAACATCGGCCCGCCCTCGAGGGCCAGCCACCACGTGGGCATTGGTCACGATGAGCCCTTCTGGATGCCAGATGGTGCCCGCGGCCGCGCCCCGGGGGCTGCCGGCTGGCCCGTGGCGGATCTGCACCAGGCTGGGGCGGACCCTGGCCACGATGGCAGCCAGCTCCTCACTGATGCGATTCAGCAGGTTGGCCATGGCCAACGATCCTCCTTGTGTGGTACGTCGTGTGGTACGTCGTAGAGCCCGGCAGGCGTAGGTCACGCATCCTTGCGTGACAGGGGTACCGGGAACTTCTGGCCCCCTTGCCCAGCCTCTCGGCCGGAGCTACAACGTGGCATCAATCCACCTGCTACAGTCTGCCGGGATTGACTCCTACGGGTGCTGGCCGATGGTCAGCGGCCGGCTCACCACCTGTCCTCCCCGCACCAACTCCACCTGGACTTCCCGGCCCACCTGGTCCCCCACCAGCAGGGCCTGCAGCTCCTCGATCCGGCCCAGGGGCTGGCCATCCAGGCGCACCAGAATATCGCCCTGGACCAGGCCGGCCTGGTCGGCGGGGCCGCCTGCTTCCACCGACAGGATCATCAGGCCGCTCTCCTGGCCGAGGGCCTGCTGCAAGGAAGCGGCCAGGCGCACCGGCTGGATGCCCACGCCCAGGTAGCCCCGGCGCACCCGGCCGTGGGCCAGCAGGCTCTCCACCGTCCGCTGCACGGTGGGCCAGGGGAGGGCCAGGCTCACGCCCCGGGCCAGGGCCGAGGAGTTGAGGCCAGCCAGGCGCCCATCCGCCGCGACCAGGGGCCCGCCGGAGAAGCCGGGGTACATGACCACGTCGGTCTGCAGGAAATGGTCCACCTGGCCGCCGGCGGCCGTACGCCACGGGCCACCTACCCCACTCACCACGCCCAGGGTCGCCTGGACCTGCTGGCCGGGACGGCCCAGGGCCAGAACCAGATGGCCCACCCGCAGGTCATCCGGCTGCTCGACCCAGCGGGCCGGGGGAACCCCAGCGGGCTCCAGGCCGGTGCTGGCCACCCGCAGGACGGCCAGGTCGGTGCCCGGATCGCGGCCCACCAGGGTGGCCTCCACCGTGGCGCCGTCGGCCAGGCCAACGCGAATGCCCTCCTCTCGTTCCACCACATGATGGGCCGTGACGATGATGCCCTCGGCCGACCAGACGATGCCGCTGGCCGGCAGGCGCCGTCGTGCCTCGACCCGGGCCACGCTGGGTCCCACGTCCGCCACCAGATCGGCCATGGCGTCGGATAGTTGCTGCAACAAGCTGGACATGTTTCGCTCCCTCTGTCTGAGAAGTCCGCACCAATACTACCGAAACTAACGTAGGTCCCGGTTTCCACACCGGACGAGTTGTCACGTATGGACTGTCACGTATGGAAACGTGACCTACTTTGACCTCCGTTCGCCGGTAGAGCTTTCCTTGCGCTTCCCATTGTCGCGCAGAGGAAGATGGTCCACATCCCCCAAAGGGTGGGGAGGATCCTGGAAAAACGGCGGGGTGAAACGGAGGGAGAGAGGTCAGAGGAAGATCAGGCCGGCCCGGGTGGCCCGAACCACGGCTTCGGTGCGGCTCTGGACGCCTAGCTTGGAGAGGATGGCGTTGACGTGGAATTTGACGGTGTGCTCGCTGATCTGAAGCTCCCGGGCGATGGCCTTGTTGGCCAGCCCTTCGGCCATGAGCTGGAGGACCTCCAGCTCCCGAGGGGTGAGGGGCTCCAGCTCCTCGTCGCTGGGCCCGCCGGGGCGGAAGGGGAGGGATGGCGCCAGCCCGGGGGCCAGGACCCAGAGCCCCTGCCGGGCGGCAGCCAGGGCCGCCACCAGAGTCTGGACGTCCACGTTGCGGGGCAACAGGCTGTGGACACCGGCCTGCCAGGCTGAAGACGCCCACTCCGGCCCGGGTAGCAGAGCCACCACGGGCACGGCCGCCTCGGGGGCCACACCCCGGTTGAAATCGGCCAGGTGTTCCAGCCCCTCCTGGGGCTGCCAGCCCAGGTCCCAGAGCACCACGTCGGGATCCAGGGCCGCCACCGCCCCGTCCAGATCCTGCCGGCTGGCGTACTGGCCCACCACCTGCCAGCCGGGCTGGTCGGCCAGCAAGGTAGCCAGGCCGGCCCGGGCCAGGGGGTCATCGGCCACCAGCAACAGGCGCCCATCCTGCAAATTGTCCACCCCTGGGAATGCCACCCGCCGCTCCTTGGTCACGCTCGGGCGGAACCATCGCCCGCCGTCAACGACCCCTGCTGATGAAGACCCACGTTGATGGTATGGTGGCCGAAAGGGGCTGTGCTGTCAGTCAGGGTACATCCCATCGATTCCAAGCAGAGCTGGACGGAGATCGACCAAGTCGGTATAATGCAGCCATTGTGGCCACGCCATGTTGGCCCTGCTTCCCCCAGGCAGCGGCTATTCGGCCATCCTCCAACTTCGACAATCCGCTTGTTCACTCATTTTTGCTCCATGGGAGGACGCTCATGAGACATCACGTCAAAATGGTCCTGGTGGCGCTGGTAGTCCTGCTCCTGGTCTCTGCCTGCGCGGCACCCCCGCCCCCCCAGGCTGGAGCCCCGGCCAGCGGCGAAGAACAGTCGGCCGCCACGACCGAGGGTCCCCAGCCAGGCGGCACCCTGATCATCGGCAAGAGCACAGAGGCCGTGGGGCTGGATCCCCACCTGGTGACGGCCCGCTCTTCGTTCGAGGTAATCGCCCAGGTCTACAACCAGCTGGTGGACCTGGACGAGGACTACCTGCCCATCCCAGAATTGGCCGAAAGCTGGGAAAATCCAGACGACCTGACCTTCATCTTCCACCTGCGCCCGGATGTAAAGTTCCACAACGGCCGCACCCTGGTGGCCGAGGACGTCAAGTTCAGTTTCGAGCGCATCCAGGATCCAGCGGTGGCTTCTCCCTGGTCCTCCCAGTTGGAGCTCATCGAGCGTATCGAAACGCCGGATGAGCGGACGGTGATCTTCCACCTGAGCCAGCCCTTTGGCGCCTTCCTCTCCACCATTGCCAGCACGTGGGCGGCCATTGTGCCGCCGGAGGAGGTGGAAGCCAACGGCGACCTGCAGCGGGTGATGGTGGGCACCGGGCCGTTCATGCTGGAGGAGTATGTGGAGGAGACGCGGACGGTGTTGCGGGCCAATCCGGACTACTTCGAGGGGGCACCCCTGCTGGACGGCATCACCTACCTGATCATTCCGGACGAGGCAGCCCGGCTGGCGGCCCTGCGCACGGGCGAAATTCACATGTCCGCCCTCAGCAACGCTGCGTCCGCCGGACTGGCCGCACGCAGCGAGGGAGTCTCCGTGGCCAGCCAGCAGACGACGGACTACTACCTGCTGGGGTTGAACACCCAACGGGCGCCCTTCGACGACGTGCGGGTGCGCCAGGCCCTGAGCCTGGCCATCGACCGCCAGGCCATCGTGGATTCGGTCTTCTTTGGCGAGGGCCTGGTCACCGGCCCCATTGTCCCCACTTTGGGGAAGTGGTCTGTGCCGCCGGAAGAGCTGCCCTTCTACCAGCCCGACGTGGAGCAGGCCAAGGCCCTGCTGGCCGAGGCCGGGTACCCGGACGGCTTTGAGACCACCATCACCGCCTCGCCCCGCTTCCCAGAGTTCACCAGCATCGCCCTGGTGATCCAGAACCAGCTGAAGCAGATCGGCGTCACGGCCACCCTGGACCAGGTGGAGTGGGGTACCTTCATCCAGAAGTGGCGAGACCGGGACTTCGACACCTTCGTCAGCTACAACGGCAGCGGCAACGACCCGGATCGAGCCCTGTACCCCATGCTGCACACCGGTGGTTCGGTCAACGCCTTCCAGTTCAGCGACCCGGAAATCGACCGGATGCTGGAAGAAGCCCGCACCACCGTGGACCAGGAGGAGCGTATCCGCCTCTACCACGAGCTGGCCCAGGCTATTGCCCGGCAGGCGCCCCTGATCTTTTTGAACACCCGCACCGAATATGTGGCCCTGCGGGATAACGTCCGGGACTTCCACCTCTCTCCGGTGGACACCTATCGCTCTCTCAAACAGGTCTGGCTGGCGCCCTGAAAGCCCTCACGGCCCCGGGGAGGGATCCCCTGCCATCCCGGTTCCCCTCCCTGGGGCCACACATTTGGGTCTTCTCAGCCGCCGTGATTCCCATCGCTGCCATCGTCGCCTAAGGAATCGGTTGTCATGTGGCACTACCTGCTGCGCCGCCTGCTCATCATCTTCCTGCCCACTCTGCTGGGCATCTCCGTCGTCGTCTTCGGAATCATGCACCTGATCCCGGGCAGCTTCGTGGATGTGCTGGTGGGCATTGGTACCGACATCACAGAGGAGCAGCGGGCCCGCCTGGTACAGGCCTATGGGCTGGACAGGCCCCTGCCGGTCCAATACCTCTACTGGCTGGGCAACCTGGCCCGGGGAGACCTGGGTACCTCCCTGCGCACGGGGAAGCCCGTGCTGGCAGAGATCATAGGCCGTCTGCCGGTGACCCTGGAGGTGTCGGCCCTGGCCCTGCTCATGGCCCTGGCCCTGGCCATCCCCCTGGGGGTACTATCGGCCGTTCGCCCCAACGGCGCCCTGGACCTGGTGGCCAGGGTGTTGGCGCTGGCGGGCCTGTCGGTCCCTAACTTCCTGCTGGGCACCCTGCTGATCTTGGCCGTTTCCCTCTACCTGCCCAATCGCTTTCCAACCACAGGCTACGTTCCCCTGTCAGAAGGGCTGGGGGCCAACCTGCGCTCCATCTTCCTGCCCTCGCTAACCCTGGCCCTGGCCCTGAGTGCCTCCCTCATGCGCATCACCCGGGCCTCCCTGGCCGAGACGTTGCACCAGGAGTACATCCGGGTGGCCCGCAGCAAAGGTCTACACGAAAGACGGGTTCTACTGGTCCACGCCCTGCGCAACGGCTTGATCCCGGTGATCACCCTTTTGGGGATCCACGTGGGCTACCTGTTGGGCGGCACGGTCATCGTGGAGGAAATCTTCTCCCTGCCGGGGATCGGCCGCCTGGCCCTCAACGCCATCTACCAGCGGGATTACCCCACCGTCCAGGGGACCGTCCTCTTCATAGCGGTGGCCTTCGTCCTGGTGAACCTGCTCACCGACCTGGCCTACAGCCTCATCGACCCACGCATCCGCCTGGAACAGTGACGGCAATCTGATGAAAGCATTCCTCCGCTACCTGGTACAGCGCAATCGCATCGGTCTGGCCGGCGGGGCCATCTTTCTCCTGCTGGCCGCTATGGCCCTGGTACCGGGCTGGTTCGCGCCCCACGACCCCCTGGCCATGACACCGGCAGCCATGGCTCCCCCTGGCCCCGAATTCCCCCTGGGCTCGGACCGCTATGGGCGAGACATCCTGAGCCGGATTGTCTATGGCCTTCGGGTTTCCTTCAGCGTAGGCATTCTCGCCGTGGCCGTGGCAACCCTGGTGGGCAGTGCTCTGGGGATGGTGGCCGGCTACTTCGGTCGTGGCGTGGACTACCTGATCATGCGGGTCATGGACACCATCTTCGCCTTCCCCTCCCTGTTGCTGGCCATCGCCCTGGCTGCGGTGATGGGGGCGGGGCTGCCCAGCGTGATCGTGGCCATTGGCATCATCTACACGCCTATCTTCGCGCGGGTGGCCCGTGCGCCCACCCTGAGCGTCAAGGAGCAGGAGTTCGTCACCGCGGCCGTGGCCATTGGGGGCAGCAGCCCCCGCATCCTCTTCCGCCATGTGCTGCCCAACATCCTGACGCCCATCGTGGTGCAGATGGCCCTCAGCCTCTCCAGTGCAGTCATCGTGGAAGCGGCCCTCAGCTTCCTGGGCCTGGGCGCGGTGCCCCCTACCCCCTCCCTGGGCTCCATGCTGAGCGAGGCCCGGGCCTTCATGGAGCTGGCGCCCTGGACAGTACTCTACCCCGGCCTGGCCCTGGCCGGGCTGGTATTGAGCGTCAACCTGCTGGGGGACGCGGTACAGGATCTGTTGGACCCCCATCACCGGGGCGAAGGGATTCAGGGGTAGGGGAAGGCAGGATTGGAGCGGGTGGCAGGCTGGTGAGGTCCGTCAGGCTGCGCTCAGTGGCATTTGCATTCCACCGTCACTGTGCAGGAGGCCGTGGCTCTGGCCGTCAACGTATCCCAGAGGTAACCTTCATCCAGGGGATCACACTCAGACATGACCTCCGGACTGCCGATGGTCACCTGGGGCGTGCCGTTACAGGGTTCTCCATTGGCGCACTCTCCCTGACATCGATGTCGTGCCGCGTGATTTTTGGCCTCCTGGAGAACGATCTCCGTCGCCCTTGCCTCAGCGACGGCTTTCAACCGGGCGCAGGCTGCCCGTTCACGCCTGGAACCCGGTGTAAAGGCAAACGACTCCGTTTCCTCGACCATCGCTTCAAAGGTCGTTCGGGCAGGCGGTGCGCCGCACTGCAGGACAATGCGCGGGGATGCGATTTCTTCGACCGTGACTGGAGAGCCGCCGGTCTGAACCAGGGGGCCAACCTGAACGAGGGGGCCCACCTGCACCCCGGGACCTGCCTGGACGCCCGGTCCCACCTGAACACCACCCCCTTTGCCACCGGCCTGCCCGCCCGCCATGGCCCCCCTGGCAGCCATATGCTCGACCGCGGCCTGGGCCAGGAGCCTTGCGAATTCCCGGTGAAAGGTCAATCGAATCTCTCTGGAGTCTGTCACAAAGTTATCAGTCCGGATCTCATCTTTCATGATATTCTTCTCCCTCCTTCTAAATTACCGATACGCTTCCATTTCCCATCGCTGAACCATCCCTTCTCAGCCCGGTGGAATGCCCGGGTAAAGCCGGAACAGGTTCATCGGATCATAGCGTGGCTAGAAGGCTGCCAGTCGGTCATAGAACGATCTATAGGCCGCCGAATGCGTTTGTTTCTTCCCTTCGTTCATCAGCTCCTTCACATATACGGCGCGGGAGGCGTCGGGCCGCGGCGCTTCCTACAGCTCCTGCGTCCCAACCAATGTTGGCCGCATCGGCGTCGGGGTCGGTCCAGATGGCAAAGGCGCTGAAGGAGAAGGCAGGATCTCGGCAGTACAGGGCCTCATGGCCACCGTGCCCCAGCTGCCGCAAAAAAGGGGGCCACCACCGCTTCACCTGACAGCGGCTGCGGTAACCTCTTGCGAATCTCCTCATTCTGCCTAGTGAAAGCTTGAGATCAGCTAGACGGGTCATCCTGTTGGCATACTGCCAGGGCTTGCCCGCGTTGGTGGAGTCGGGCGGGCTTCAGCCCCACCCGGGGCAACCCGATTTTATTTATACAGGAACGAGCCCCCATGTGCCAGACCATTTATTATTCAATTCCTGTTCAACTTCTGCTCATGGGAATCTGTCCATGGAGAAAAGAAGAAGATAAAGATCCCCTTCCCTACTGAATTCTTCTTGGAGAATGAGTCAGATGCAACTAAAAAAATGGCCCTGGGCATCCGGCGTGCCCAGGGCGATGGAATGAACACGGAGGAACTCTCGGCTTCACGGCAAGCCCTGGATGATGCGAGCCATTTCCTCTTCGCTAAAGCAACGCATGGTCAGGGTGCGGGTGTTGCCCTGCATCCCTGTGGCCAGCAGCAGCCGGGTCGCCACCTCTTCGTCCGGCGCCTCGAAGATGAACACGGCGTCGTAGGGGCCCTGAGTCCACCAGACCCCGATTTTGCGGCCGCCCACAGCCTGGAGCGCTTCTTCCGCAGCTTTGGCGCGGTTGAGGGTCTCCTTGACGGTGCGCAGGCCCTGCTCCGTCCAGTTGATCAGGGTAATATAGGCTGGCATCTGGGTTCTCCTTCCCTGGGGAAAACAACTGGGGGAAAGAAGTGCGTCACTCCTGCATGCATTATCGCGCCGGCTATCGTACTATGTCAACCACTATAACACCCACAACAACCATGCGATCCCCAGGGCCAGGCTGAGCAGCGTAATGGGCACGCCGGCCCGCAGGTACTCGCCGAAGCCCATCTCCACCCCGCGACGGCGGGCGATCTCGGCCACGATGAGGTTGGCCACCGAGCCCAACAGGGTCAGATTGCCGGCGAAGGTGGTGGCCATGGCCAGGGTCAGCCAGGCCTGGGTGGGATCGGGGAAGTGGGGGACAAAGGGCCGAAAGAGCAGCACCGCGGGCACGTTGGAGATGAGGTTGCTCAAAACCACAGCCACCAGGCTCAAGGAGACGATGCCCCGCTCGGCTACGGGCTGCATGAGGGCGAAAAGCTGCCCGCTCACGCCCAGGGTCTCCAGAGAACCGGTCACGATGAAGAGGCCGGCGAAGAAGACCAGCAGCGACCAGTCCACCTCGGCAAAGACCCGCTCCGGATCCACCCGGCGGCTGATGAGGAGCAGCGCGGCGGCCCCCAGAGCCGCCTGGGGAATGGGCATGCCGGCCAGGAACGCCAGCACCATGAGACCGGTGGCCACCAGGCTCTTGCGCAGGAGGCGCGGCTCAGCCTGCACCGACGGGGGCGGCACGCCGTCGAAGCGGTCCACGGCCAGCTCTCGGCGGTAGAGCCCCAGCAACACGATCCAGATCAGGACCAGGCCCATCAGAGCCACCGGCCCCAGGTAGCCCGTAAAGCGCAGGAACGGCATCCCAGATGCCACGCCGATGATCATGTTCTGGGGATTGCCGGTGATGGTGCCGGCAGAGCCGATGTTGGCCGCGGTGACCAGGGCGATCAGGTAGGGGATGGGACGTTGCTTCAGGGTCCGGCAGATCTCCAGCACCAGAGGCGTGAAGGTCAGGACGATGGTGTCGTTGAGGAAGACGGCAGAGAGCACGCCCGAGGAAAGAATGATGAAGGCGAGAAGCTGGCGGGGCGAGTGGGCCCGCTGGACCACCCAGCGGCCGACCAGGTGGAAGAAGCCGGCCCGCCGCAGGTTGGCGTTGAGGATCATCATCGCGAAGAGGAGGGTGAGGGTGTCCAGATCCAGGGCCGCATAGGCCTCCTCCAGGGGGATGGCTCCCAGCAGGATGAGGAGGGCAGCGCCGGTGAGGGCGATGGTGGCCCGGTTCATGCGCAGCAGGGGGAAACGCCCCACCGCGACGCCCACAATGGTCACTGCCACCACAGCCAGTGACAGCCAGAAGACACCCCCCTGGATCAACGCCATATCCAAGTGGTCTCAACCTGGTCTACTGTCGGGTTGCCCAAAGCATGCCCCGGCGGACAATCTCCTTGGCCTCGGGCACGTCGAAGTCTTTGGCCACGTGGCCCAGGGAGCAGTAGAAGACCCGACCCTGGCCCCACCGGCGCTTCCAGACCACCGGCATCACTGTGCCCTCGATCCAGGGCGCATACTCGCCGCTGAAGGTGGTGGTGGCCAGCACCTCGTTGGACGGATCCACGTGCATGTAATACTGCTCCGAATGCATCTTGAAGTCCTTGAGGCCGGCCACGATGGGGTCATCGTGCTTGACGATGTTCACCTCGTAGTCGATGATGTTGCCGGGATGAGCCACCCACTGGCCACCCACCATCCACTGGTAGTTGACGTTCTGGCGGAAGGAATCGGCCATCCCTCCATGCCAGCCGGCCAGGCCGGTGCCCGCCTTGATGGTGTTGAGCAGCCCTTCCTCCTGCTCCCGGGTGATGGTGCTCATGGTCCAGATGGGGGTGATGAGGTCGTAGCTGCGCATCTTCTCGGTGTTGAGGTAGATGTCCAGGGTGTCGTAGACCTCCACCTCGTACCCCTCGTTGCGCAGCACGGCGGCGAAAATCTCGGCGCAGATCTGGGGCTCGTGGCCTTCCCAGCCGCCCCAGGTTATCATGGCTCGCTTCATGGTTCGTTTCCTCATCTATCTTAGTGGCTGTAATCTTGGTGGCTGAAAAAAGTCCACGCCGGACAGGGCAAGCCCTGTCCCTACGGGCCCAGAACAGGCCGTTTCCCATCACGCCTGCTGGTCACAGAGGGCGAAGGTCTGGCGCAGGGCCTGGATGGGATCGCCCTTGGGCCGGAATTCGTGGCCCACGTAGAGGTCGTAGCCGGTGGCGGCGATGGCCCGGCAGATGGCCCTGTAGTTGAGCTCCTGGCTGTCGTCCAGGTCGTTGCGGCCGGGTACCCCCGCGGTGTGGAAGTGGCCGATCCAGCGGATGTTCTCCCGGATGGTGCGGATCACGTCCCCTTCCATGATCTGCATGTGGTAGATGTCGTACAGCAGCTTGACCCGGGGGCTGTTCACCCGCTCGCAGACTGCCACGCCCCACGCGGTGTGGTCACACTGGTAGCCGGGGTGGTCGACCTTGCTGTTGAGCAGCTCCAGGTTGAGGTTGACGCCCTTCTCCTCGGCGTAGGGGGCCACCCGGCGCAGGCCGTCGGCCACGGCCTCGATGGCTTCCAGCTCGGTCATGTGGGGCTGGCGGTTGCCGCTGAAGCAGATGATGCCGGGGATGCCGTAGCGGGCGGCCACGTCGATGGACTCCCGCAGCTCGGCCTCGATACGGTCGTGGTTGCTGCGCTTGTTGAGGCCGTCGCCCAGGGTGCCGTGGCCGCTCATGCTGGCCACCGCCAGGCCATGGTCCCGGGCCAGGGCCACGATCTCCTCGAAGTTGTCTGGCCGCGCCCAGAGCTCGATGGCCGCGTAGCCGATCTCCGCCGCAGCCTGAACCAGCTCCGCCAGGCTCATCTCCGCCGGCTTGAAAAGCGGGTAGCAGATGGATTGTTTGATCCCCATGGTTCTCCCTGATTAAATCAAGACCCCACCTTTGCAGACCTGGGTCGGCATCTGAGGATGCCGACTCCGCGTCATGATGGTGGCCCATGTTGTGTATTCATCTGTGAAATCTGTGGTTTCTGCACCGAAACCGATTATGTCAAATCCAGCACGCTGCGGGCCACCTCGCCCCGGGCCAGGGCATCGAAGGCCTCGTTGACCTGCTCCAGCGGATAGACCCGGCTGACCAGTTCGTCCAGCTTGAGCCGCCCCGCCTGGTAGAGGCCGATGAGCCGGGGGAAGTCCACCCGGGGGCGGGCAGTGCCGTACATGGAGGCGATGACCATCTTCTCCGGCATCAGCAGGCGGGCATCCATCTGCACCGGCGTGTTCTCCGGCGCGTGGCCCACAAAGACGGTGACGCCCCGTTTCCGGGTACACTGGATGGCCTGGAGGAAGGGTTCTCCGGTGAGGCCAATGGCCTCGAAGGCGTAGTGGGCCCCGCCGCCGGTGATGGCCTGGATGCGGGCCACAGGATCTTCCCGGCCGGCGTTGACCGTGTGGGTGGCGCCAAAGGATCGGGCCATCTCCAGCTTGTTGTCCCGCAGGTCCACGGCGACGATGGGGCCCGCCCCCACCATGGCCGCAGCCTGGATGCAGTTGAGGCCCACACCGCCACAGCCGAAGACGGCCACCGAGGTGCCCGGCTGGACCTGTGCGGTGTTGATCACCGCGCCCACACCGGTCATGACGCCACAGCCCACCAGCGCGGCCTGGCGCAGGGGCACCTCCTTGGGGATGGGAATGGCCACATCGGCAGGGACGATGGTCTCCGTGCTGAAGGTGCCCAGACCGGCCATCTTGTTCATGGTCTGCCCGTTGCCCGGAAACCGGGGCAACCCGCGCGTGTCGGCCGGGGCGTCACAGAGGTTGGGATAGCCCCGCTGGCACATCTCGCAGGTGCCGCAGTTGCGCTTCCACGAGAGGACCACGTGGTCGCCCACCTGCAGACCCCGGACCTCTGCCCCGACTTCTTCCACCACGCCGGCCCCCTCGTGCCCCAGGATGGTGGGCACCGGAATGTGGGGCCATTCCCCCTTCACCACATGCCAGTCCGAGTGGCAGACACCGCTGGCCACCAGACGCACACGCACTTGATCCGGCCCCACGTCGGGCAGATCGAACTCTTCGATCCGGAGCGGCGTGTGGGGCGCGTAAAGGACCGCAGCTTTCATGGCGACCTCCTTGGAACCCCCGAATTGGAACCCTCAAAGACGAAAGACGAAGGATAGAGGGCAAAGGGCCGGGGACATGCAAGCGGGGAGCCTGCCCCTCGGCCCGTCGTTCAGCCGGTCAAGAAACGCCCGGCATGACTGGATTGTGTCTGTTATACCGATTGTCCTACACGGTGGCGCCCATGGTATCGTAGGTCCAGTTTCCATACCGGACAAGCGGTCACGTATGGAAACCGGAGCTACGATACCTCTTGGTCAGACAATCGATATTATTCTAACAGAGCCGCGGGAAGATCGAAAAGAGGCCGGATCCGGTCGAATGGCCTTCCCCAACCCGTCAGGGCAGGGTCGTCTCGCCCATGAGCCAGCGGTCACACTCCCGCGCGGCGCCCCGCCCCTCGTTGATGGCCCACACCACCAGGCTCTGGCCCCGGCGGCAGTCCCCCGCCGCGAAGACCCCTTCGACGCTGGTGTGATATTTGCCGTGCTCCGCCTGGATGTTGGAGCGGGCGTCCCGGGCCAGCCCCAACTGCTCGATGGCCGCATCCTCCGGCCCCAGGAAGCCCATGGCCAGCAACACCAGCTGCGCCGGCCAGACCTGCTCGCTGCCCGGCACTTCTTTCATGACGAAGCGGCCGTTGGCGTCCTTCTCCCACTCGATCTGGACCGTGTGCAGCTCCTTGACGTGGCCGTGCTCATCGCCCACGAAGCGCTTGGTGCTGATCAGGTAGGTGCGGGGATCCCGGCCGAAGCGGGCCTTGGCCTCCTCCTGACCGTAGTCCACCCGGAAGACCCGGGGCCATTCGGGCCAGGGGTTGTCCGGGGTGCGGGCCATGGGCGGCTTGGGCAGGATCTCGAACTGGTGCAGGCTGCGGCATTTGTGGCGCAGGGCAGTGCCCACGCAGTCGGTGCCCGTGTCGCCGCCGCCGATGACGATGACATCCTTGCCGAAGGCAGAGATGAACTCCTCGCCGTGGCCGTTGTGGGTGCCGCCGTTGCGGTTGTTCAACAGGTGGCGGGTGTTGGCGGCCAGGAACTCCATGGCAAAGTGAATGCCCTTGAGGTTCCGCCCCTCGATGGGCAGATCCCGGGGCTTGGTGGCGCCGGTGCAGAGGACGATGGCGTCGAATTCCTCCCGTAGGCGGTCGGCAGGGATATCCTTGCCGATCTCACAGTTGGTGACGAACTTCACCCCCTCCGCGGCCAGCAGATCCACCCGGCGCTGGACGATGCGCTTGTCCAGCTTCATGTTGGGGATGCCGTACATGAGCAGCCCGCCGATGCGGTCGGCCCGCTCGAAGACGGTGACGCTGTGGCCCACGGAGTTGAGCTGCGCGGCGCAGGCCAGGCCCGAGGGCCCCGAACCCACCACCGCCACCTTCTTGCCCGTGCGCACGGCTGGCGGGCGGGGCACGATCCAGCCCTCGGCGAAGCCCCGGTCCACGATGGCCCGCTCGATATTCTTGATGGTCACCGGCGGGTCGATGAGGCCCAGGGTGCACGCCCCTTCACAGGGCGCGGGGCAGACCCGCCCGGTGAACTCGGGGAAGTTGTTGGTCTTGTGCAGGCGATCCAGGGCCTCCCGCCAGCGCCCCCGGTAGACCAGGTCGTTCCACTCGGGGATGAGGTTGTTGATGGGGCAGCCGGACGCCATGCCGTTGAGCAGGATGCCCGTATGGCAGAAAGGAATGCCACAGTCCATGCAGCGGGCCCCTTGGGTCCGCAGTTTCTCGTCGGACAGGTGCAGGTGAAACTCTTCCCAATCGTTGATACGCTCCAGGGGATCCCGCTCGGGATCGGTCTCCCGCTGATATTCCAGGAATCCAGTTGGTTTACCCATGAGGATTGATTCTCCCTGTCTGGAAATTAGTTGCCGCTGACCCGGGCGGTGTCGTTCTTGTTGAGCTCAAACGCCGCCATGGCCGCTTCGTCACCGCTGAGGCCCTCGGCCTCCACCCGGGCGAAGGCTTCCAACATGCGCTTGTAATCCCGGGGCATGACCTTGACGAACTGCCGCACCACGTCCGGCCATTGGGCCAGGACCCGCTTGGCCACGGGGCTGTCGGTGTATTCCATGTGCCGCCGGATCATGGCCTCCAGCTCGGCCATCTCGTCGGCGTCCTCCACTGCCTCCAGATCCACCATCTCCCGGTTGCAGCGGCGGGCGAAGGTGCCATCCTCGTCCAGGACGTAGGCGATGCCGCCCGACATGCCGGCGGCAAAGTTGCGGCCGGTACGGCCCAGGACCACCACCCGGCCACCGGTCATATACTCACAGCCGTGATCGCCCACGCCTTCGACCACCGCGTGGACGCCGCTGTTGCGCACGCAGAAGCGCTCGCCGGCCAGGCCCCGCACATAGGCTTCGCCGCTGGTGGCGCCGTAGAAGGCCACGTTGCCGATGATGATGTTCTCCTCGGCCTTGAAGGTGGATTCCCGGGGCGGATAGGCGATGATCTTGCCGCCGGAGAGCCCCTTGCCGAAGTAATCGTTGGCGTCTCCCTCCAGCTCCAGGGTCAGCCCCCGGGGAATGAAGGCGCCGAAGCTCTGGCCGGCAGAGCCCTGGAAGTGGAGCTCGATGGTGTCGTCGGGCAGGCCGTTGGCCCCGTAGCGTCGGGTAATCTCGCTGCCCAGGATGGTGCCCACCACCCGGTTGGTGTTGCGGATGGGCACCGTGGCCGCCACCCGCTTGCCCTCCTCCAGCGCTGGCTTGCAGAGCTCCAACAGGAGCGTATTATCCAGCGCCTGGTCCAGGCCGTGGTTCTGGGGGATCTGGCAGTAGCGGCCCACCGTGGGCGGCACGTCCGGCGCGTAGAGGATGTTGGAGAAGTCCAGCCCCCGGGCCTTCCAGTGGTCGATGGCCTTGCGGGGCTCCAGCTTGTCCACCCGGCCGATCATCTCATCCACGGTGCGGAAGCCCAGTTTGGCCATCCACTCCCGCATCTCCTGGGCGATGAAGTACATGAAGTTCACCACGTGCTGGGGATCGCCCGTGAACTTCTTGCGCAGCTCGGGGTTCTGGGTGGCCACGCCCACGGGGCAGGTGTCCAGGTGGCAGACCCGCATCATGATGCAGCCCAGGGCCACCAGCGGGCTGGTGGCGAAGCCGTACTCCTCCGCGCCCAGGAGCGCGGCGATGGCCAGGTCCCGCCCCGTCTTGAGCTGGCCGTCGGTCTCGATGACCACCCGGCTGCGCAGGTCGTTGAGCACCAGGGTCTGGTGGGTTTCGGCCACGCCCAGCTCCCAGGGCAGGCCGGCGTACTTGATGCTGGTCTGGGGGGAAGCGCCGGTGCCGCCGTCGTGGCCGCTGATGAGGATGACATCCGCGTGTCCCTTGGCGACGCCGGCGGCGATGGTGCCCACGCCCACTTCCGAGACCAGCTTGACGTTGATGCGGGCGTGGTGGTTGGCATTCTTGAGATCGTGGATCAGCTCGGCCAGATCCTCGATGGAGTAAATGTCGTGGTGCGGGGGCGGCGAGATGAGGCCCACGCCGGGTGTGGAGTGGCGCACCTTGGCGATCCAGGGATAGACCTTGCGGCCGGGCAGCTGGCCGCCCTCGCCAGGCTTGGCTCCCTGGGCCATCTTGATCTGCAATTCTTTGGCGTTGACCAGATATTCGCTGGTCACGCCGAAGCGCCCGGAAGCCACCTGCTTGATGGCGCTGTTGCGGGAATCGCCGTTGGGATCCGGCACGTAGCGGCTGGGATCTTCACCGCCCTCGCCGGTGTTGCTCTTGCCGCCGATGCGGTTCATGGCGATGGCCAGGGCTTCGTGGGCTTCCTTGCTGATGGAGCCATAGGACATGGCGCCAGTCTTGAAGCGCCGGACGATGGACTCCACCGGCTCCACCTCTTCCAGGGGGATGGGGTCGTTGTCCAGCTTGAACTCCAGCAATCCCCGCAGGGTGCACGCCTCCCGGGTCTGGTCGTCCACCAGGGCGGAGTAACGCTTGAAGAGCTGGTAGTCGCCGGTGCGGCAGGCCCGCTGCAGGTAGTGGATGGTCTGGGGATTGAAGAGGTGGCGCTCGCCGTCGGCCCGCCACTGGTACTCCCCACCCGCGGGCAGGACCTGGCCATCGGCCGGCCGCTCGGGGAAGGCCCTGCGATGGCGACGGGCCACTTCTTCGTAGACCTCCTCCAGGCCGATGCCCTCGATGCGGGTGGGCGTCCAGGTGAAATATTTGTCCACGAAGGACTGCTTCAGGCCCAAGGCCTCGAAGATCTGGGCGCCGCAGTAGCTCTGGATGGTGGAGATCCCCATCTTGGAGATGACCTTGACCACGCCCTTCACCGCGGCCTTGCAGTAGCGGTAGACGGCCTCGTCGTAGTCCACGCCAGTGAGGAGGCCTTCCTGGATCATCTTCTCCAGGGATTCGAAGGCCAGGTACGGGTTGACGGCGGTGGCGCCATAGCCGATGAGCACGGCGAAGTGGTGGACCTCCCGGGGCTCGCCCGACTCCACCAGCAGGGAGACCTGGGTGCGCTTGCCGTTGCGGATCAGGTGGTGGTGCAGGCCGGCCGTGGCCAGCAGGGCCGGAATGGCGGCACGGCGGCGGTCGATGCCCCGATCCGAGAGGATGAGGATGTTGACCCCCTGGGCGATGGCCGCGTCGGCCTGGGCGAAGAGATCCTCCAGGGCCTGCTCCAGGCCGACACTGCCCGCCTCCAGGTCGAAGAGGATAGGCAGGGTCTGAGCCTTGAAGCCCGGCCGGTCCAGCAGGCGAATCTTGGCCAGATCTTCGTTGGTGAGGATGGGCGTCTTCAGGCGAATCTGGCGGCAGTGCTCCGGCCGCGCCTCCAGCAGGTTGAGCTGGGTGCCCATGAGCACATCCGTCGCCGTGACCAGCTCCTCGCGGATGGCGTCGATGGGCGGGTTGGTCACCTGGGCGAAGAGCTGCCGGAAGTAGCTGTAGAGGAGCTGGGGCTGGTCCGAGAGGACGGCATGGGGCGCGTCGTTGCCCATGGCGCCCACCGCTTCCACGCCGTCCCGGGCCATGGGCGCCACCAACATGCGCAGCTGCTCGAAGGTGTAGCCGAAGGCCTGCTGGCGCTGGGTCAGGGTCTCGGGCTCACAGGCCGGCACCTCCGGCGCGGGGGGCAGGTCATCGGCTTCCAGCAGGTGCTGGTCCAGCCACTGGCGGTAGGGGCGCTCGGTGGCCATGGTGTGCTTGAGCTCGTCGTCGGCGATGATGCGCCCCTGGGCGGTATCCACCAGGAACATGCGCCCCGGCTCCAGGCGCCGCTTTTCCAACACCCGCTCCGGCGGCACGTCCAACACGCCCACTTCGGAGGCCATGATGACCAGGTCGTCCTTGGTCACGTAGTAGCGGGAGGGGCGCAGGCCGTTGCGGTCCAGGACGGCGCCCACCATGGTGCCGTCGGTAAAGGCGATGGAGGCGGGGCCGTCCCAGGGCTCCATCATGGTGCTGTGGTACTCGTAGAAGGCCCGCTTCTCCGGGCTCATGCTTTCATGGTTGGCCCACGGCTCGGGGATCATCATCATCATGACGTGGGGCAGGGAGCGGCCGGAGAGGGCCAGGAACTCCAGGCAGTTGTCGAACATGGCCGAATCGCTGCCCGTCTGGTCGATGATGGGCAGGATCTTGGGCAGGTCGTCCCCCCAGAGGGGCGACTGGAGCTGGGACTCCCGGGCGGTCATCCAGTTGACGTTGCCCCGCAGGGTGTTGATTTCCCCGTTGTGGATCAGGTAGCGGTAGGGGTGGGCCCGTTCCCAACTGGGGAAGGTGTTGGTGCTGAAGCGGGAGTGGACCAGGGCCAGGGCCGACTCGATGCGCTCGTCCTGCAGGTCCGGGTAGAAGGTCGCCACCTGGGCACAGCGCAGCATCCCTTTGTAGACGATGGTGCGGCTGGAGAGGCTGGCGAAGTAGAAGAGGTCACCCAGGGCCTGGATGCCCTGGGCCTCCCGCGCGGCGCGAACCGCGTGCTCGGCCCGTTTGCGGATGACATAGAGCTTGCGCTCGAAGGCCAGCCCGTCGGTCTTGGGCAGGGCGGCGTCGTTGCGGCCGATGAAGAGCTGACGCACGAAGGGTTCCCGCAGCCGGGCGGCCTTGCCCAGCCCCTCGCCCTGGGTGGGCACCGTGCGCCAGCCCAGCAGCCGTTGCCCCTCCTCGACCACGATCTCCTCCACGATCCGTTCGCAGCGGCGGCGGGCGTCCTCTTCCTGGGGCAGGAAGAGCATGCCGACCCCGTAGGCGCCAGCCGCCGGCAGCTCGATGCCCAGGGGCGGGCAGACCTGGCGGAAGAAGCGGTCGGGGATCTGGAAGAGGATGCCGGCGCCGTCGCCGGTGTTCTCCTCCGCGCCACAGGCGCCCCGGTGATCCAGGTTGAGCAGGACGGTCAACGCCTGGCGGATGATGGTGTGGGACTTGTGGCCTTTGATGTTGACCACGAAGCCGACGCCGCAGGCGTCGTGTTCGAAGCGGGGGTCATACAGCCCTTGTTTGGCCGGCAGCCCGTTGACTCCGGAAAGGCCGACCTGTTGCGAACCCTCGTTCACTCCCAATCTCCTTTAGAAATGGATATGCATGAAACAGCTGGACAATGACTCAATGACTCGGTCCATTCACCCGATACTTTGCTTTCGTCCACAGGCCCGAGGGAAATAGCCCCATGGATTCGTGGTGTGTGGTGATACGTGCGTGATACGTAGGTCACGCATCCTTGCGTGACATCCTTGCGCCCCTGCAGAAACCACAGATTTCACAACCGAAACACACAACGCGCGCGAACAGGCAGGCAGGGTCCCCAATCTGGGACGCTGGGTTTGGGCAGTGTCGGTCTCAACAGCGAATCCCACCTGGAGACTCCTCCCTGCCATGCCGTGGCACCGGCCACAGGGTCATCTCGGCCACAATTTCAGTGGAGGGAATGGCTGTCACCCGCCAGGGCGGAGAGGAGAAGATTGCTGTACCGGCAAACTGTCATCAGGCCCGGCAGCAATTCCGGCCTGCTACGGGTCACGCGCCCCCTCTGGGACGCGGCTCCATTTCTGCCGTAATTCTGCCGGGATATGGACGCCAAACGGGTGTTGTGGGTTAGGTCGGCCCGTCGCTGGACCAAAGGGTGCGCGGTCGTTGCGCGTGTTCTGGGTCGAAGTTCCTGCCTGGTTCGGCTTTCGGAAATCTGCAAGCTGGTTGGGTTGTGAATTATACAACAAACGTGGCCATCCTGTCCACGCCGGGATCGGCCCAAATACAAAAACGCCGGCCTGTGCGCCAGTACACACAGGATCTGTCTCGCCGGGCACAGCGCCTCGGCGAAAAGGACGCTACACTGGCTTTGGACTGACCAGCCCTCCCCCGGCCTGTGGGACGTCGGCGTGTCCCACCCTGGCAGTCACCCGATGACCGTTCATCCACTCGCCGCCCAGTCACAGGAGATGCCCATCATGCTTTCCACCCATCCAGGCTCCTCCCATCGCCACCCCCGGGCAGGGGCACGGCTGGATGGCCTCCGGCCAACACAACCAACGGGAATATCCCTTTCACCCTGGAAAACCATGGACACGCCTGTCAATCCTCTGGAACCCGCCTTCGTGCAATCATCCGTACCCATACTCCGGCTGGCGGAGCCGATCCTGGTGCGGGGCTATGGCCAGCTGTTGGTAGGTATTCAGCCCCTCATCTACGGCCAGCCCACCTGCCCCTTCGACCCGGCCCACCTCATGGAGCTGTACTGGCGGCTGTTGCCCATCCACCTGCTGCCCCGGGTGCGGGCCATCCTGGTGCAGGAAAGTGAGCGCACGGGCAAGGCAGTCGGCCTGCTGCTCCAGCAGTTGAATCGCCCCGAAGCCGTGCGGGCCATCCTCCGGCGCCACCCAGACCGGGCCCGGCAGCTCCACGCCACGGTGGATGCCTGGGCCGAAGCGGGCGTCCAGTTCATCCACCGGCTCCAACAGGACTGGCCTCAACTCTGCCGTCACTTTGCCGGCGGAGATAGCCTGGGCCTGCCTACCCAGGTGGAACGCCACCAGCCTTCGGCTACCGGACTGGCGGCGGATGAGGTCGCCGGACCGGCTGCCCTGTGCATCCACTTCGTCAATCCAACAAATGGGGTAGCCGTCCGGCTCATCTACGAGCCCCAAGCCCAGGACGTCTGCCCATGTGAAATCGGCGCCGGGCCGCCCGTGGCCGACAGGCCCGCGCTGTATCGGGGGCCCTACGCCTGGCGGCAAGAACATGGTCCATGAGGGGCAGCCCGTCAGGTCAGGTAGGCTACCCGCACCCGGGTGAAGTAGTCCCAGTCCCACACGGCGCCCCAGCCGGGGCCAGGGGGCGGGGCGATGTATCCCTGCACCGGCAGGGGCGGGTTCAACAGCCCGATCTCCCAGCCCAGTTCATCCCGGCTGCCGCCCGGGAAGTATTCGTAGTAGCTGGTGTTGGAGATGGCGCAGCAGAGGTGGGCATGGATCAGGCCGAAGAGGCCGCCGGGGCCGTTGAGCTCGATGCGGGTGTTGTGGAGCTCTGCCAGGTGGGCCAGTTTGAGCACGGCGGTGGTGCCGTGGCGGGCGTTGGCGCGCAGGGAGTCGGTAGCGCCGCAGATGAGCCAGAGGGCGCTCAGCTCCCGGTCGTGCATCAGCGTCTCGCCCGCCACAACGGGGATGTCCAGGGCCGCGCAGAGGCGCTGCAGGTGGCGCTGATCCCGATCCGGCAGGGGCTCTTCGAACCAGCCGTAGTCCAGCTCCTGTAGAGCCCGGCCCACCTGGAGGGCTTCCGTCCACGAATAGGTGCAGAGGGCCGCGTCGTGCAGGAGGTCGATTGCCGGCCCCACGGCCTGGCGAACCGCCTGGAACCAGGCGATGTTCTCCCGGGCCGTGCCGGTGAAGTGATCCTTGAGCGCGGGAAAGCCCATCCCCACCGCGGCCAGGGCGTCCTCGACACACGCTTCCAGGCTGGCGCCCCGATAATTGAAATAGGCGGGACAGCGTTCCCGGGCCCGACCGAGCAGGGCATAGACGGGCAGGTTCGCCACTTTGCCGGCAATGTCCCACAGGCAGTTGTCGAAGGCGCCGTACCAGCCCGTGCGGGTGAAGAGGCCCCGGGTGGCTGCATGCAGCTTGCTGTTGAGCCGCTCCCGGTCGAACGGATTGGCGCCCACGGTTAGGGTGCGTAGCGCCCCCAGATCTTCCTTCCGCAAGGTCAGGTAGCGGGCATCGCCCACTGTGCAGACCCCTTCCACCCCCTCGTCGGTGAAAACATGCATCACGTGCAGCAGCTCCTCACTGCTGCCCAGCCCCCGGCGCCGCCATCGACGCCGCGCCCCCTGCTCCTCTTCCACCAGGTCAAACGGTCCCGTGTTGCCCGGCACAGAGAAGACCGATACGGCAATTTGGGTGATCTTCATCGCTTCCTCATCCTTCTGGTTGATTGCCTTTGGAATCGATGCGCCCTTTCGGTAGCTGGCTCTCCCCAGGTGCCTGGCCGAAAGGGCAGGTAAAACCGCGCCTTTTATCAGTACGGAATTCAGGCAGGTTATGCTATAGTCTGGAAACAGGCGTCGACCCGACACACCTGATAGTTCAGGCGTATACACCTTAGCAGCACCGGGAGGAACCCATGTACCACCACAGCTGGTGGCGCTACATTGCCTACGACGAATCGAAACCCCGGCCGCGGGTGGATCGGGCCTTGCTGAAACGGATTTTCGCCTACGCGCGCCCCCACGCCCGGTCCGTGCTCATCGTCCTGGTGACCATTGTCAGCATCTCCCTGCTGGAGCTGATCCCGCCCCTGCTGTACCGGGACCTGATCGACAACGTGTTGCCCAACCGCAACGTGGCCCGCCTCAACTGGCTGGCCGCCGGCATGCTGGGCATCCCGGTGCTCACGGGGCTGATCGGCGTGGTGCAGCGCTACTACAGCGCCCGGGCCGGCGAAGGCATCATCTACGACCTGCGCCAGCAGATGTACGAACATCTGCAGCAGATGTCCCTGCGCTTCTTCACCCACACCAAAGCCGGCGAGATCGTCTCCCGCTTCAACAACGACGTGGTGGGCGCCCAGAACGCCATCACCGGGACCATCCCCAACATCGTCACCAACACGGTGACCCTGGTCTCCACCCTGGCGGTGATGGCGACCATCGAGTGGCGGCTGGCGCTGCTCTCGGTGGCGGTGTTGCCCCTCTTCCTGCTGCCGGCCAAACGGGTAGCCCGCACCCTGCGTCGCATCCGACGCCAGGCCATGGAACACAACGCGGAGATGAGCAACATCGTCAGCGAGACCCTCTCCATCAACGGCGCGCTGCTGGTCAAGACCTTCGGCAGCCAGGCCCGGGAGCGGGAGCGTTTCAGCAAGACCAATGCCGCGGTGCGGGAGATCGGCGTGCGCCGGGCCCAGATCGGCCAGCTCTTCTTCATGGGCATGGGCATCGCCGGCTCCATCGGCGCGGCCCTCATCTACTGGGTGGGCGGCCATCTGGTGCTCAGCGGATCCATCAGCGTGGGCACCATCGTGGCCTTCGTGGCCTACCTCTTCCGGCTCTACGGGCCCATCTCCGCGCTGACCAACGTCCAGGTAGAATTTGCCCAGTCCATGGTGAGCTTCGAGCGGGTCTTCGAATACCTGGACATGCCCCTGGAGATCACCGAACGGCCCGGCGCCCGGCCCTTCCGCCAGGTGGCGGGCCACGTGGCCTTCGAACATGTCTGGTTTCAATACCCGCGAGTCCATCCCATGCAGAACGGGCAGAATGGGCTCCACGGCCCGGGAAATGGGGCGGACCTGGCGGCTGGTTCGGCCCAAAGCAGCGACGACGGCGCGCCCATCGCGCCGGTCCCCACCCGTCCCTGGGCCCTGGAGGACGTCTCCTTCGAAATTCGCCCGGGCCAGCTGGCCGCGCTGGTGGGCCCCAGCGGCGCGGGCAAGACCACCATCACCTATCTCCTACCCCGGCTCTATGACCCCACCCGGGGCCGCATCACCCTGGACGGCCGGGACCTGCGGGATGGGACGCTGGAGTCCCTGGCCGCCCAGATCGGCATGGTCACCCAGGAGACTTACCTCTTCCACGACACCATCCGGGCCAACCTGCTCTACGCCCGGCCGGACGCCACCCAGGCTGACCTGGAGCGGGCCTGCCGGGCCGCCCACATCCACGACCTGATCGTCTCCCTGCCGGAGGGCTACGACACGGTGGTGGGGGAACGGGGCTACCGGCTGAGCGGCGGCGAAAAGCAGCGACTGGCCATCGCCCGGGTGATCTTGAAGGATCCCCGCATCCTGGTGCTGGACGAGGCCACCTCCCACCTGGATTCCCAGAGCGAGGCCCTGATCCAGGCGGCGTTGGAGCCCCTCTTCCAGGGGCGCACCAGCCTGGTCATCGCCCACAGGCTCTCCACCATCCTGGCTGCAGACATCATCCTGGTGCTGGACCAGGGGCGGCTGGTGGAGCAGGGCACCCACCGGGAGCTGCTGGCCCGGGGCGGCCTCTACGCCCACCTGTACGAAACCCAGTTCCGCCAGGGGCAAGCGACGGCCCAGTCGTAAATTCATTGCAAGTACACGGAGCAAGTACACGGAAAGGTCCCATGGAGCGAGAAATCTACGTGCCCCCCATGCAGCCGGGCCAGATCCCGGCCCCCAGCCGGGAGATCTACGGGCTCATGGGGGAAGAAAACATCTTTGCCATGTTGGAGGATTTTTACCGGGAGCTGGAGCAGTCGTCCATTCGTGCCATGTTCCCAGAGGACATGGTGGCCGCGTCCCGCAAGTCGGCCGCCTTTTTCGTAGGCCTGTTGGGCGGACCGCCCCTCTACCATCAGCGCTACGGCCCGCCCCGGATGCGGGCCCGCCACATGCCCTTCGTCATCGACGAGGCGGCCCGGCAGGAATGGCTGGCCTGTTTCGACCGGGTGCTGGCCCGGGCGGTGGAGAAGTACAACTTCCCGCCCCAACATCTGCCGGGCTTCCGGGCCTTTCTGGAAGGGTTCTCGGCGTGGATGGTGAACAGCCGTTGAGGGCCGGACAACATGAACACTGGCCGGTGGCAATTGCCACCGGCCAGTTTGTTTACCGGGTCGCCTCTTTCCCATTCCTCTTTCCCGTTACCGGGTGGTCCAGACGGGTTCGGGGTGGATGTCGGGCTCGGGGCGGGGGCCGGGGTCAGGGCGGCCGCTGCCCTCCAGGCGGCTGATGGCCCGGACGGTCATGTCCTGTTCACAGAGGATCTGGCAGGAAAGGCGGACGCCGGTGAGGCCGCGCTCGGCCAGCTTCTCTTTTTCGGCCACGGTCATCTTCTCGGGCTCGCCTTCGATAAATTCCACCCGGCAGGTGGTGCAGCGGCAGTTGCCGCCGCAGGCGTGGAGCTGGTCGACGCCGGCTTCATCTTCCAGCGCCAGGACCAGGCGCTTGCCCATGGGGACCTCAAAGGTGCCAAAGCCTTCCACTGTCAACTTGGGCATGGTGCATCCTTTCTGTGATTGGTTGGGTGATGATGGATGGTTGACGCTGTACCGGCAGCCATTATACCCCAGGGGCAGGGCAGACCCAATCGGGTGAGAGGGGCGGGGAGGATAGGTGGTAGGTGTCGTACATCAGCACATCGTGACGGTTTTAGCGATGAAACCATCAGCACATCGTGACGCACATTGAAAACTGAATAACCATCAGCAGAACAGCAGGCCAACCTGTGTCTGGTTATCTCCTAGGTAG